>JBPCMS010000091.1:0-37694 GCA_051002015.1 Acidimicrobiia bacterium | reverse complement strand
GGCGTAGTCGAGATGGTCGAACTCCATCTGCTCGATGAAGGTCCGTCGTGCCTCGCCCTCCAGCGGGGGGACACCACGGTTGCGAACCGCCTCGGCCCGCGACCGGAACCGGGCGATGAAGTCGTCGACATCGAGCTGGGCCACGAAACCGCCTCCTCCTGGGACCGGGCGATCAGCGTAACGGAGACCACCGGGGTCCTCGCAGCCGGGGTCCCGCAGCCGGGGTCGACCACCGGGGTCCCCGCAGCCGGGTGCGTCGCCTGGGTCGGTAGCCTTGCGTCGTGCTCGATCGCCGCCTCCTCCTGGTGTCCGGCAAGGGCGGGGTGGGCAAGTCGGCCGTCGCCGCCTCCATCGCCATCGCCGCCGCCCGTCTCGGCCGGCGGGTGCTGGCGCTGGGGATGGTCGACAGCCTGGGGCTCGCCCTCCACCTCGGGGTGGACAGCCTGGGCGCCGACCCGAGAGCGGTCGCCCCCGGGATCCAAGCCGCCGTCATCGACCGGGCCCGCGCCCTCGACGAGTACCTCAAGCTGCAGTTGAGGGTGCCGCGGGGGACCCCCACGAGGCAGCTGAGCAAGGCCCTCAACGTCCTGGTCGACACCGTTCCCGGGGTGCGGGAGATCATCTCGATGGGCAAGCCCATCTACGAGGCGCAGCGGTCGCGATGGGACCTGGTGGTGGTGGACGCCCCGCCCCTCGGACAGCTCCTCTCCTATCTGCGGGCGCCGGCCACCATCGAGCGCCTCGTCCCCAGCGGGATCGTCCAGAACCAGGCGGCCTCGATGCGTCGCTTCCTCCTCGACACCCGCCGCAGCGGCCTGGTCCTGGTCACCATCCCTGAGGAGCTCCCCATCCTGGAGACGGTCGATTCGCTCGACGAGCTCGCCACCGAGCCGCTGGTCGACCTCGCCCTGGTCGCCGCCAACCAGGTCCTTCCCCGGCTCGGCGTGTCCGACGGCGTGATCGCCCGCCTCCCCGAGGGGCCGATGCGACACGCCGCCGAGTTCCACAGCACGCTGGAGGACCATCAGCGGTACTGGCTCGACGCCCTCGGCGACGCTACCCGCCTGCCCCACCTGTTCGGGCTGGTCACCCCGGCCGAGGTGGCCGCCCAGCTCAGCGGAGCGTGGGGGGAGACGAGATGAAGCGCACGGAGATCCTGCTGGTTGCGGGCGCCGGCGGTGTCGGCAAGACCACCTTGTCGGCAACGGCGGCGGTGCTGTCCGCCGAGGCCGGTGTCTCGACCCTGGTGGTGACCGTCGATCCCGCCCGCCGTCTCGGCGATGCCCTCGGCGTCGGCGGGCTGGGGAACCGCCCGGTCAAGGTCGCCGGTCGGGAGAACCTGTGGGCGGCGATGCTCGACGTCACCGCCTCATGGGAGGCGATCGTCTCCAGGCATGCCGCCGCCGAGGTAGCGGAAAGGCTGGTGGTCAACCCCTTCTTCCGGGCGGTCGCCGACCGGTTCCCGGCGGCCCAGGCATACGCCGCAGGCGAGCAGATGGCCGACTTCGTCGACAGCGGCGCCTGGGACCGGGTGATCGTCGACACCCCGCCATCGGGCGGCGGGATCGACTTCGTGCTCGCCCCGGCGGCGATGCGGGAGCTGATCGGGGGCAGGTTGCTCACCTGGCTGACCGGAGCGGGGATCCCCGGAAGGAGGGCGCTGTACCGGGTGACCGCCCGACCGATGCTGCGGGTGGCGGACTCGATCCTGGGCGGGCCGCTGCTCGAGGACATCGCCGAGTTCATGCTCGACCTGCGCACCTTGTACGACGGGTTGGCGTCGCGGGCCTCCGAGGTCGAACGGCATCTGCGTGCGGCCCGCACCGTGCTCATCACCACCGCCTCCCCGACCCCGCTGCGCGAGGTGCGGCGGTTCCTCGACCAGCTTCCGACGGCATCGGTGGATCCGGCGGCGGTGATCTTCAACCGGGTGCTGCCCGCCTCGTGGGCGGCGGCGGGTGAGCCCGACGCGGTCGAGGGGATCGGGCCGGCCTCGTGGACGGCGCTCCACGACAACCTGGCCCGTTGGGGTGCCGAGGCCCGCCACGAGGCCGACACCAGACGCCAGTTCGCCGCCAGCTACCGGGTGGCGGTGGCCACGGTGCCTCTCCTCACCTCACCCCCCACCGATCTGGAGGGTTTGGCATTGCTGGCCGACGCCTCGACCGATCTGGTCGGTGCCCTCTTCGGCTGACACCCCACCCCCGAACAGACCCCCGGCCGTGGCGCCCGACCGAGGTGGCCGAGGGCCAACCCCGGGCTGGCCCAGGTCAACCCGCCATGGCCAGGTTCGCCAGATGGGCGGCGATCCACCGAGCCCCGTTCGGCAGGCCTTGCAGCTGGGGAAGGCGTTGACGTCGACCACGACGGGACCGTCCGGACCCTCGATGAGATCGATGCCGCAGAGCTCGAGGCCGGTAGCCGCCGCGGCCTCCCGCGCTACTCCCACCAGCAGCGGTGACGGGTCGAACACTCGGGCCGGGGCCCGGTCTCGTGGCCAGGGCTTCCGCAGCGCCGCCGTCCGATGGCCCACCACGTAGAGCCTGCGATCGGCGCCGTCGCCGGCGA
Organism: Acidimicrobiia bacterium; assembly: GCA_051002015.1. Lineage (GTDB taxonomy): Bacteria > Actinomycetota > Acidimicrobiia > Spongiisociales > UBA5794 > JACDBE01. Next base: position 35,126 of record JBPCMS010000091.1, on the reverse strand, counting down.
CGTATTCCTGCACCAGTTACGGGCCGGCGAACGGGGCGGTGGCCGGCAGCACCCCGTCCGCCGCCACCACCACCCCGGCGCACGGCCAGCCATCGCATCGACGGTCTTGGCGACGATCGGCGAGCCGGACCTCTCCAGCACGCCCCTGCCAGTCGGCCGTGACCTCGCTGTGGGGCACCGGCACGCCGGCGTCGGCGAGGATCATCAGCAGTCGGGGCCGGTCGAGCGCGGCGAGCGCCGCGCTGGGTCGGTTGCAGCAGCGGTGGTGGCCGGTGCCCTCCAGCGCCACGACCGCCTCCCGGAGGATGGCGCGACCCAGGCCACGCAGCGCGATGACGACGGCCTCGAGCACACCGGGGAGCGCTCGTAGCTCGTCGCCGGGCCGGGGGACGTGGACGACGACGGCGGCGCCCACCTCCTGCAGGGCCGTAACGACGTCGGGCAGCACCGGTGACCGCTCGACCGGCTTACCGAGCAGGAAGGCAACGCTGCGGCCACGGAGGTGCCGGCCAGCCGCTGTCATGCGGGCGAATCCGGCCCGGTGCGAGTACTCGCGGTCACGTTCCGACCGTAACAACGGCGAACGGTTGCGGCGTCAGGACCCCCCGATCTCCAAGGTCTGGGTCGACGGGTCTTCGGCGTCCGGGGCCGGGGACTCATCTCCCCTGTCGTCTCCGACCCGGTCCCTGCGGGGCAACTCCAGCACCCGTTCGGCCAGCGAGTGGGCCAGCTCCCGCTCGGCCATGATGGCGTCGTCTGCGCCGTGCTCGAGCAGGTGGGCGACCTCGGCCTCGCTGTGGGCCCTGGCCACCAGGGTGAGCGAAGGGTTCATCGCCCGCAGCTTGGCCAGCGCCTCACCGGCCTCGAGCGGCATGGGGATGGCGAGCACGGCCATCCGGGCCCGCTCCGGCCGCGCCTCGGCCAGCACCCGGCTCGACGCGGCGTTGCCACGGATGCCCGGGATGCCGGCGGCATGGGCCTGCTCCACCAGGTCGTCCTCATCGTCGATGACGACGATCGGGATGCCCAGGTGGCGCAGGTCGTCGGCGACCACGCTCCCCACCCTTCCGTAGCCGACGATGATGGCGTGGTCGGTGACGTCCAGCGACGGTCCGGGGGGCAACTCCGGGGCCGCTGCGGCCTGCGCCGCCTCCTTTCTCGCCTGGCGGCGATCGAGCGCCGAGAACAGGAAGGGGTTGACCATGATCGAGATCAGGGCGCCGGCCACGATGAGATCCTGACCGTCGCCCGGCAGGATCTGGAGCGAGACCGCCAGTCCGACCAGGATGAACGAGAACTCGCCGATCTGGGCAAGGCTGGCCGAGATGGTGAGGGCGGTGTCCGGGGGGTGCTTGAACAGGCGGACGATGGCGTAGGCCGCCGCCGACTTGCCGAACACGATGATCAGGACCGTGGCCAGCACCTGCCACGGACGCTCCACCAGGATGGCGGGGTCGAACAGCATGCCGACCGCCACGAAGAACAGCACGGCGAAGGCGTCGCGCAGCGGCAGCGAGTCGCTGGCCGCCTTGGCGCTCAGCTCGGACTCCTTGAGCAGCATCCCGGCGAAGAAGGCCCCGAGGGCGAACGAGACGTTGAACAACCGGGCCGAGCCGTACGCCACCCCGAGGGCGATCGCAAGCACCGAAAGGGTGAACAGCTCGCGGGACCCGGTGGCCGCCACCTTCTCCAGCGTCCAAGGGATCACCCGCCTCCCCACCACCATCATCACCACCACGAACAGCGTCACCCCGATGAAGGTCCGGCCGAGGGCGGCAAGGACCGGACCGATCCCGTCGCCGGCCACGTGCCCATCGCCGAGGGCCCCGGCCAGCACCGGGAGCAACACCAGGGCGAGCACCGTGACCAGATCCTCGATGATCAGCCAGCCGACGGCGATCTTCCCCCGCTTGGTGTCGAGCAGCCGCCGATCCTCCAGTGCCCGCAACAGCACCACCGTGCTGGCCACCGAGAGGGCGAGCCCGAACACCAGGCCTTCGAGCCAGCTCCAGCCCAATCCCCAGGCCATGGCCGAGCCGAGCAGGGTGGCGACGGCGATCTGGGTGACAGCCCCGGGGATGGCGATCGTCCTGACCTCGTTGAGGTCCTCGAGCGAGAAGTGCAGCCCAACCCCGAACATCAGCAGCATCACCCCGATCTCGGAGAGTTGCTGGGCCAACTCCTGATCGCCGACGAAACCGGGCGTGAACGGACCGACCAGGATGCCGGCGAGGAGGTATCCGACCAGAGGGGACAGGCGGAGCCGGTTGGCCACCGCTCCGAGCACGAAGGCCAACGCCAAGCCGACCGCGATGATGTCGATCAGGTCGGTGTCATGCATCGAGGCTCAGGGGGAATGGGCGTGTCCCATATCGCAGTGTCGCCGACGGGACGCCCCGGGGCAAGCGACCGGTGCGCCCTGCTCCCGGCGCCGCCGCCCCGGGCGGCTGCGAGCGATCTGCCCACCGGTAAGCGGGCCCGACCCTCCGCTCACAGCACCGCACCCACCCCGAGCAGCCCGCGCAGGTCGGCGAACAGCGACGACCGGAGCTCCACCTTGTGGTCGTCACCGAGCCGCATCACCTTCTCCCCGGACTCCGACCGCATGTGCAGGTACACCGTCGCCGAACCCGGGTGCTCGGCCAGGATCTGCTTGAGCTGGTCGACCACCGAGCGGCTCATCTCGACGGCGGCCACCCTCAGCCGCACCGTGTCCTCTGCGTCGAGCCGGGGCTCCTTGATCTCCCTGGCGACGAACTTGACGTCGTCGCCGCGGTGGTCGACCCGGCCCGACACCACCACCAGGGCGTCCTCCCGCACCAGCGGCCCCGCCTTCTCCACCGTGTCGGGGAAGGCGACGACCTCGGTCGACCCCTCCAGGTCCTCGACGGTGAAGAAGAGGATGGTCCTGCGGTCCTTGGTGTAGCGGCGGGTGATCGACCCCACGATCCCGCCGATCGTCGCCTCGGCCCGGTCGGTGAGGTCCCACAGCCCGCGCACGGTGGTGGTGCACAGCGAGCGGAGCGCCCGCTCCACCCCGAACAGCGGATGGTCCGACACATACAGCCCCAGCATCTCCTTCTCGAACCCCAGCCTGGTCCGCTTGTCCCAGCGCAGGTCGGGGACCGGGATCTGCTCCTCGGGCACCGCGGCCTGGCTGCCCCCGAACAGCGAGAACTGGCCCATGTCCTCGGCACGGCGCCGCTGCAAGGTGTGGTCGACCAGCTCCATCGACATCTCCGCCAGCCCACGGCGGGGGTGATCGAAGACGTCGAAGGCGCCCGCCTTGATCAGCGAGTCGATGACCCTGCGGTTGAGCACGCTGATGTCGACCCGGTCGACAAAGTCCTGGAACGACTCGAAGCGGCCGTTCTTGTCGCGCTCGGCCAGGATGTGGTCGACCACCGTCTCGCCGACGTTGCGGATGGCGGAGAGCCCGAACGTGATCTCTCGGTCGACGGCGGCGAAATCGGAGTCGGAGCGGTTGATGTCGGGGACCAGGACCTTCACCCCCATCGTGCGGCACTCGGTGAGGTACAGGGCGGTGCGGTCCTTGTCCCGCTTGGTCGCGGTGAGCAGGGCGGCCATGTACTCGGCGGGATGGTGCGCCTTGAGCCACGCCGTCTGGTACGCGATGTGGGCGTATGCGGCGGAGTGGGAGCGGTTGAAGCCGTACCCGGCGAAGTGCTCGATGAAGCCGAACAGGTCCTTGGCCAGCTTCTCGTCGTGTCCGTTGGCCAGGCACCCGGCGACGAACCGGTCGAGCTGGCGGTGCATGACCGCCGGGATCTTCTTGCCCATCGCCTTGCGCAGATCGTCGGCCTCGGCCATCGAGAAGCCGGCCATCTTCTGGGCGACCTGCATCACCTGCTCCTGGTACACCATGATCCCGTAGGTGTCGCCGAGGATGTCGGCCAGATCGGGGTGGGGAAGCTCGACCGGCTTGCGCCCGTTCTTGCGGTCGGCGTACTCGGTGTGCATGTTGGCGCCCAGCGGGCCCGGTCGGTAGAGGGCGTTGAGGGCGATGAGGTGCTCGAACTCCTCGGGGATCAGGGTGCGCATCAGGGACCGCATAGGCCCGCCCTCGAACTGGAACACCCCCATCGAGTCGGCGTTCTGCAGCATGGCGTAAACCTTGGGATCGTCGAGCGGGATGGCGTCGATGTCCACCCGCTCTCCGGTGGTGCGCTCGATCAGCTCGAGCGAGCGCTCGATGGTGGCCAGGTTGCGCAGTCCGAGGAAGTCCATCTTGAGGAGACCGAGGGCCTCGACCCCGCTGAACTCGTACTGGGTGACGATCTCGGCATCCTCCCCCTTGCGTTGCAGGGGAACGATCTCGATCAGCGGGACCGGGGAAATCACCACGGCGGCTGCGTGGATGGAGTCCTGGCGACGCAGCCCCTCGAGCCCGCGGGCGGTGTCGATGACCTCACGCGCCTCGGGATCGGTCTCGTACTCCCGGCGGAGACCGGCGGCGTCGCGATGGAAGTCCCTGCTCTCCGACGCGGCGTCGTGGCCGGGTTCGTCGAGGCAGTCGCCCAGGGTCGCCTCCTTGCCGAGGATCGGCGGCGGCATCAGCTTGGCGACCCGGTCACCCAAACCGTACGGATAGCCGAGCACCCTGGCGGCGTCCCGCAGTGCCTGGCGTCCCTTGATGGTGGAGAAGGTGACGATCTGGGCGACGTGGTCCGAGCCGTAACGCTCGGCGCAGTAGCGGATGACCTCGGAGCGGTAGCGCTCGTCGAAGTCCATGTCGATGTCGGGCATCTGACGGCGGCCGGGGTTGAGGAACCGCTCGAAGATCAGCCCGTACTCGAGCGGGTCGAGCTTGGTGATCCCCAGGCAGTAGGCGACGATCGACCCCGCCGCGCTCCCCCGGCCGGGACCGGTCCTGATCCCCCGCTCGGCGGCGTAGCGGATCAGATCCCACACGATGAGGAAGTACGCCGAGAATCCCATGTCGGAGATGACCCCGAGCTCGTGATCGATCCGGTCCACCACCGGTTCGGGAAACGGGTCGCCGTAGCGCCGCCGAGCGCCCTCCATGACCAGCTCACGCAGGTATGTGGGCTCGGTGGCGCCCTGAGGCACCGGGAACTGCGGAAGCAGGATGCGGTCGAACTCCAGCCGGACGTCGCACCGCTCGGCGATCGCCAGGGTGTTGTCGCAGGCGTCGGGGAACGCGTCATCCGGGAACAGAGCCCGCATCTCGGACGCCGTCTTGAGGTAGAACTCCTCGGACTCGAACCGGAACCGCTCGGTCTGCGAGCGCTGGGCACCGGTCTGGATGCAGAGCAGCACGTCGTGGCTTTCCGCCTCGGCGGCGAAGGTGTAGTGGCTGTCGTTGGTCGCCAGCAGGGGCGCCCCGATCTCCCCAGCCACCCGGAGCAGATCGGGCATCACCCTCTGCTGCGCCGGGATCCCGTGGTCCTGGACCTCGATGAAGAAGTTCTCCCTACCGAAGATGTCCTGGTACATGGCGGCGGCCTCGACCGCGGCCCGGTAGTCGCGCACCTGCTGCTGGTTCTGCTCCTCGGAGGAGGCGTCGGGGGCGAGCAGCTGGGCGACGTGGCCGCCGAGACAGCCCGAGGTGGCGATGATGCCCTCGCTGTGGGCGGCGAGCAGCTCTCGGTCCATTCGCGGCTTGTAGTAGAAGCCGTCGAGAAAGGCCCTGGACGACAGGGTGAGCAGGTTGCGGTATCCCACCTCGGATGTCGCCAGCAGGGTCATGTGGTAGCGCTGGTCCTGGCGGCGGGGCGGGCGGTCGAACCGGGATCCCGGGGTGACGTACGCCTCGATCCCGATGATCGGTTTGACCCCCTTCGCCCGTGCCGCCTGGTAGAAGTCGACCACGCCGTAGAGCACGCCATGGTCGGTGATCGCCACCGCAGGCTGTCCGTCGCCGACCACCGCCGAGACCAGATCCTTCACCCGCGCCGCACCGTCGAGCATCGAGAACTCGGTATGAACATGCAGGTGGGCGAAGCTATCCGTGCTCAACCTGGCTCCGACGTGAACTACACCCATGTAAGCACGACGCAGGGCGCAACGAAAGAGTGCGAAAACGAACGTTGCCCGGGGCTCACCGGGCGCCGCCCGGGTACCATCGCCGCCCGGTGCGGGGTCCCGGGTGGAGAGGACGAGGCATGAAGGTGCGGCGGATCGGGGTGCTCACCTCGGGGGGTGACGCACCCGGGATGAACTCGGCGGTGCGGGCCGTGGTCAGGGCCGCTGACGCCGTGGCGATCGAGACCGTCGGGATCATGGCCGGCTACGAGGGGCTGATCACCGGGTCGATGCGGAGGCTGCAGCCTCGCGACGTCGGCGACATCAACCATCGCGGAGGCACCATCCTGCAGACCTCCCGGTGCGACGAGATGCGCACCGAGCAGGGCAGGGCGGCCGCCCGGTCCAACCTCGCCGCCGAGGGGATCGACGCCTTGGTCGTGATCGGCGGGGACGGCTCGCTCACCGGAGCCCACACCCTCGACACCGAGGGGGTGCCGGCGGTCGGCGTTCCCGCCTCCATCGACAACGACCTGTGGGGTACCACGATGGCGGTTGGGGTCGACACCGCCCTCAACACCATCGTCGAGGCGGTCGATCGGCTGCGCGACACCGCCCAGTCGCACGAGCGGGTCTTCCTGGTGGAGACCATGGGCCGCAACAGCGGCTACCTGGCCCTGCTCAGCGCGATCGCATGCGGCGCCGAGATCGCCATCGTCCCCGAACGCGACACCACCCTCGAGGATGTGGTGGCGGCGGTCACCAATGCCTACGCCCGGGGCAAGAGCCACGCCTTCATCATGGTGGCCGAGGGCGCCCGCCTCGGGATCCAGGACGTGGCGAGCCACTGCGAGCAGTCCAACCTTGGGTTCGAGATCAGGGTCACCCTGCTCGGCCACGTGCAGCGGGGCGGTAGCCCGTCCTCGTTCGATCGCATCCTTGCCAGCAGGCTCGGCGCCGCCGCCGTCGACGCTCTTGCCGCCGGCGAGCACGATGTGATGACCGCCCTCACCGGAACCCACATCGAGACGCTCCCCCTGGTCGAGGTGACCGGGCGGAGCCGTGAGAACGACCTGTCGTACGCCGACCTCATCGCCGTGCTCGCCCGCTGAGGGCGGAGCCGAACCCGACCGCGAAGGAGCCACATGCGCATCGGAGTCCTCACCGGAGGGGGTGACGTCCCCGGGCTGAACCCGTGCATCAAGGCCGTCGTCAATCGGGCGGCCGCCGCCGGCCACCAGGTGGTCGGGCTACGCCGGGGGTGGGCGGCATTGGTCCACACCAACCCCGAAGACCCCGACACGGTCGCCGGCCACTTCGTCCCCCTCGACCCGGTGGCGGTGCGCACCATCGACCGCACCGGCGGCACCATCCTCCACACCTCGCGCACCAACCCCGGCAAGGTGGCCACCGGCGACGTACCCGCCTTCCTGGTGGGATCTGTGAGCGGTGACGGGGCCCACGACCTGACCCGACACGCCCTACGGGTGCTCGAATCGCAGGGCATCGACGTGCTGATCCCCATCGGCGGCGACGACACCCTGTCGTACGGGCTGCGGCTCCACGACGAGGGGGTCCGGGTGATCGCCATCCCCAAGACGATGGACAACGACGTCCACGGGACCGACTACTGCATCGGCTTCTCGACCGCGGTCACCAGGGGCGTCCAGTTCATCCACGCCCTGCGCACCTCGACCGGCTCCCACGAGCGGCTGGCGGTGGTCGAGTTGTTCGGTCGGTACAGCGGGGAGACCTCGCTGATCACCGCCTACCTCGCCGGGGTCGACCGGGCCATCATCTCCGAGGTGCCGTTCGACATCGACCGCCTGGCCGGGATGCTCATGGCCGACAAGGCGGCCAATCCGTCGAGCTACGCCATGCTCACCATCTCGGAAGGGGCGACGATCATCGGCGGCGAGATGATGGTGGCCGGAGATGCCGACGCCTACGGCCATCGCAAGCTGGGAGGCATCGGGCAGATCACCAGTGCCCTGCTCAAGGAGCGCACCGGGGAGGGCATCGTGTACCAGCAGGTCGCCTACCTGATGCGCTCGGGTAGCCCGGACTCGCTCGACCTGATGGTGGCGAGCAACTACGCGGTGATGGCGGTCGATCTCGCCGTCGAGGGGGCGAGCGGGCGCATGGTCGCCCTGCGCGCCGGCACCTACACGGCGGTACCGATCTCGGTGACGCGGGAGGGGGTCAAGCGGGTGGACGTCGGCGAGCTGTACGACGCCGAGAACTACCGGCCCAAGGTGCGTCACATCACCGGCAAGCCGATGTTTCTCTATTAGCCAGGAGGCGGCCAGGCCCCCCTCCTAGCCACGCCCCTTACGCCACCACCGATCGACACCAGGTTGTCGGGCCGGCAAAGCCGGTCCTCGGGCGAGCGAGCAGGGTCGTGGTCGACGATCCGGCCCGTGGTGACCAGCCGGGGCTGGCCGGGAGCTACGCCTGCTTGTCGGTCTCAGGCTTGGCGGGGCGGCTCCTGGCGGCGGCCCCCTTCGACCGCGCCGCCGTGTCCTCAGGTGCCTTTGGCTTCCGGGTCGCCGGCTTGGCGGTGGTCGTGCCGGGCCTGGGCGTCGAGCCCGGCGACGGATCGGCTGGGGTGGTGCCGGCCGCGGTGGGCTTCGCCGCCCGCCGCCTCGCGCTCGATGACTTGGGTGCCGGCTTCCCGGCGGTGGACGGTTTGGCGGGTGTCGCCTCGGTGGTGGCGGTCTCGCCGGAGAGAGCCGGCTTCTTCGCCCCCATCGGGGGACGCTTCCTCGGGGTCTTCACCGCATCGACCGACCCGGTACCGGCACCGGAGGAGGTGGCCGCCGTCGCCGCCGCGGCCAATTCCTCGTAGGCGTGCTCGACGGAGGCGATGAACCTGTCGAGGTCGGCGAGCACATCCCAGTCGGCGTTGAAGCCCCAGTGGAGCCTGCCGGCGTAGCTGAAGATGGCGATGCCCGCGCCGTGGCCCTCCCACAGCGGCACCAGCGGATAGGTGGCGAGCATCCTCGATCCGAGCAGGTAGAGCGGGAACTGGGGCCCGGGCACGTTGGTCACCGTCATGTTGAACGGCCGGACGTTGGAGGCAAGCCGAGCCGCCAGCGACACCAAGGTGATGGGGGCGCCGGCGCTCAACCGGACCAGCGTCTCGGCTCCGAGCGCCTGCTCGGTCGCCTTCAGCCGATCGGTCTCCCTCCGCACCGCCCCCAGCCTGGCGGCCGGGTCGGCCTCGGCGATGGGCAGCGTCGCCAGCCACATCGCCACCTGGTTGCCCATGGTGCCCCGCTGATGGCGGGACCGCACCGACACCGGCGCCATCACCCGGAAATCCACCTCCTCGACATCCTCGTCGTGGTTGACGGTCAGGTGATGGCGCACCCCACCGGCCACGATGGCCAGCACGACATCGTTGACGCTCCCCCCGAGGGAGTTCTTGATCGTCTTCACCCCAGCCAGGTCCATGTCGAGGGTACCGAAGCGCCTGTTGGGCCCGACCCGACCGTTGAGCGGGGTCTCGCTGGCCTGGGTGAGCCAGCCGGAGCCGAGCGAGTGACCCATTGCCCGCAGCTTGCGGATCGAGTCCGTCGCCACCGCCTGGGCGTCATCGCGCAGGTCTCGCATCCCCCCGAAGGCGGAGACCACCCGGCCGGTGCGTCGCGCCGCCTCCCGGATGATCAACTCGGCGCCGCTCGGGGCAGGGCGGGGCACGTACCGCTCGGCGTCGACCACCGACCCGTCCGGGACCAGATTGAGCAGCACCGTCATGATGTCGACCCCGGAGATGCCGTCGATCATCGAGTGATGCGTCTTGGAGATCAGGGCGAACCGGTCGTCGGACAGGCCCTCGACGATCCACATCTCCCACAGCGGCTTGCCCCGGTCGAGCTGCTGGGAGGAGAGGCGGCCCATCAGCGCCATCAGTTGGGCGTCGTCGCCGGGGCGGGGCAGGCTGGTGTGTCTGACGTGGTACTCGATGGTGAAGTGCTCGTCGTCCACCCACACCGGGTGCCGCTCGACGGGGACGTGGGCCAGACGCATCCGGTAGCGGGGGATGAGATGCAGCTTGGAGGCGATGTGGCGGCGGAGCTTCCCGACGTCGATCCCGCCGTCCTCGGTGCGCAGCGGGCCCACCTCGAAGGTCACCAGACCGGCGACGTGCATGTGCGTGGTGCGGCTCTCGAGGGCGAGGAACGAGCTGTCGAGGTTGGACAGCGGCTCGTAGTGGGCGATGGCAGGCCTCCCGGTTCCGGTCAGGTTATAAGAGTTATACCCGGTCCGGCGTCCCCGGGTTGGGCCAGGGACGGGACCGCTCCGGACCGCGGGATACCGAGACGGGTCAGTGCGGCCGCCAGGTCGGCGGGAACGGGCGACTCGACCACGACCTGATCGCCGTCGACGGGATGGGCGAAGACGAGCCGCACCGCGTGGAGCCACTGGCGTCCGGGATCCGCCCGGTGGCGCTGCCCGGTGGCATCCGGTCCCGACCGGGCGGCATCCGGTCCCGCCGGGGCGGCAACGGCCCGCTTCCGCCCGTAGATGCGGTCGCCGACCACGGGGAGGTCGACGGCAGCGAGATGGACCCTGATCTGGTGGGTCCGCCCCGACTCGAGCGACACCTCGAGCAGGCTGGCATCCGCCCAGCCGGCCAGCCGCCGGTAGTGGGTGCGGGCGGCCCGACCCCGGCTGACCACCGCCATCCTCATGGGGGCGGCCGGGTTGCGTCCGATCGGGGCGTCGATCGTCCCCCTGGCGGCGGGGGGATCTCCCGCCACCAGGGCCAGATAGGTGCGGGCCACCTCCCGTCGCCGCAGCTGCGCCTGGAGGTTGCGGTACGCCCCGGCGCTGCGGGCGACCAGGAGCAGGCCCGACGTGTCCTTGTCGAGACGGTGGACAAGCCCGAAGCGCTGCTCCAGGAGCTCGGCCTGGGCGGGGAACCGGGCGAGGATCCCCGCCACCAACGTTCCCCCGGAGACCCCTGCCCCCGGATGCACCACCACCCCGGCCGGCTTGTCGACCACCAGGACATCGTCGTCGTCGTACACCACCGTGAACGGAACATCCTCGGCCACCACGGCGTCGTCGACCTGGTCGACGGAGACGGTCACCTCGGTCCCCGGGGCCAGCCGCTGCGACGGGGTGATCGGCTCACCGGCGACGGTGACCCTCCCCTCCTCGATGAGCCGGCGCACCCGGGAGCGGGGAAGATCGGTGAGCCCGGCGACGACGCGGTCGGCGCGCACCCCTTCGAGATCGGCAGGTACCACCACCCGGGTGACCTCCATGGTCACGGCGGGCCCGGTTCCCCGGGGGCTGCCTCCCCGTGGTCGGCGTGACGGATGGTGACGATCAGCAGCAGGACCGCCCCGATGCTGATAGCGGCGTCCGCCACGTTGAAGGTGGGGAAGAACGACGGCTCGATGAAGTCGACCACGGCTCCGTCGAGGAGGCCGGCGCCGCGGGTGACCCTGTCGACCAGGTTGCCGACGGCGCCTCCCAGCACCAGGGCCAGGGTCATCACCTCGGCGGTGCGGGTGGTCGCCTTGCGGATGATGATCGTGATCCAGCCGGCGATGGCGACGGCGGCGATGGCGAGCAGCGGGCCCGCTCCCTGCAGGCTGGAGAAGGCGGCGCCGGGGTTGAAGGCCAGATCGAGCTCGAGCCAGCCCTCGATGAGGACGATCGGCTCGTCTGCGAGGTTGGCGACGGCCCATCGCTTGGTGACCTGATCGATCAACACCACGGCGAGGGCGATCCCGATGGCGAAGGCGAACCTGGTGGAGGGTCGTCCGGTGGGCTTGGTCTGCGGCTCGATCACGAGTCGGTCATTTCCATCCGGCGGCCGAGGCCGCTCAGACGCGGTCGGCGTATTTCACCAGCGTCGTGGCGTACGGAAGCGCCTCGAGCCTGGACACGGGGATCGGCTTGCCGGAAACCTCGCAGATCCCGTAGACGCCGTCGTCCATGCGGCGCAGGGCGTGGTTCACCTTGTCGAGCAGCTCCCTGGCATTCTCCTGCTTGGAGAGCTCCATCTCCATCTCGAAGGCGAGCGAGCCCCCGTCTGCGCTGTCGGGATCGGCGGAGTGCTCGGCCGAGGTCTCGGCCAGACGGCTCAGCTCTCGCTGGCGGTCGAACTCGCTGATCACACCCTCGAGTCGCGCTTGCTCATCCTCGAGTCGGACTCGAAGCTTGGCCAGCGTCGACGTGGCGAGCTTGCGGGCCAAAGGACCTCCTTGGGGCAGGCGACGATACCATCAACCCGATCGCAAACCCGCCGTCCCCGCCGCCATGCCCTGCCGGCGGTCCGGCGTCTCCCGTGTACCATCCCGGCCCCCCGGAGCCGGTCCTACCCGCCCCGGGAGCCCCGAGCCGGCCCGAGGTAGATCCGTGAGCGACGTCACCAAACCCCTGTTCACCCGGGTCGCCCCCGACGTGGATCTCCCCCGGCTCGACCACGCCGTCCTCGAGCTGTGGAAGGACACCAACGCCTTCCACGGGTCGGTGGAGCGCCGTCCCGCCGACTCGGAGTACACCTTCTACGACGGGCCCCCGTTCGCCACCGGGACCATGCACTACGGCCACGTGCTCCAGGCGGTGATCAAGGACGTGGTGCCCCGCTACTGGACGATGCGGGGGCACCGGGTCGCCCGCCGGTTCGGGTGGGACACCCACGGGCTCCCCGTGGAAATGGAAGTGGAGCGCATGCTCGGCATCTCCGGTCCGGTCGAGATCGCCGAGTACGGTATCGACCGGTACAACGCCGCCTGCCGCGCCCTGGTGGAGCACGCCGCCGCCGAGTGGGAGGCGATCACCACCAGGGTGGGGCGCTGGGTCGACTTCGAGGACGACTACCGCACCATGGATCCCACGTTCATGGAGACGGTGTGGTGGGTCTTCCGAACCCTCTGGGACAAGGGGCTGGTCTACCACTCGTTCAAGGTGCTCCCCTACTCGTGGGGGGCGGTGACCCCTCTGTCCAACTTCGAGGTCAACCTCGGCGGCTACCGCGATGTCGAAGACCCCTCGCTGACGGTCCGCCTCGAGGTGGTGGACGGATCGGGCCCGGTCGAGCCGGGCGACCGGCTGGCGGTGTGGACGACGACGCCATGGACCATCCCCGCCAACCTCGGGGTCGGGGTGGGCACCGACATCGAGTACGCCGCGGTCAGGGACGGCGGCCATCGCACCTGGGTTGCGGCCGATCTGGCCGGCACCGTGTTCGAGTCGCCCGAGGTGCTGGCCCGCACCACGGGGGCGGAGATGGTCGGCGCCACCTACCAGCCCGCCTTTCCCCACTTCGCCGACCTGGCGGCACGGGGAGCCTTCGTGGTGATCCCGCTCCCGGAGGCCACCACCGAGGAGGGCACCGGTCTGGTCCACCTCGCCCCCGCATTCGGCGAGGCCGACCTCGCCGCCTTCGCCGCCGCCGGTATCGACCTGATCGTCGACCCGGTGGACGCCCAGGGCAACTTCACCGACCAGGTACCCGAGGTGGCCGGGATGAACATCAAGGACGCCGACCGGGTGCTGGTCGACATGCTGGAGACGTCTGGGGCGCTGCTCCGCAACGAGCGGATCGTCCACGCCTACCCGTTCTGCTACCGCACCGACACCCCGCTCATCTACAAGGCGATCCCCACCTGGTTCGTCGCCGTCGAGACGTTCCGCCACCGGATGGCCCAGCTCAACGAGGAGATCCTGTGGGTGCCGGAGGTGGTCGGCACCAAGCGGTTCGGCAACTGGCTGACCGAGGCCCGGGACTGGGCGGTCAGCCGCAACCGCTACTGGGGTAGCTGCATCCCGGTGTGGGTGTGCGACACCGGCGACCACCAGGTCTGCATCGGCTCCCGGGCCGAGCTGCAGGAGCGATCCGGGGTATGGCTCGAAGACCTGCACCGTGAGTTCGTCGACCCGGTCACCTTCCGGTGCGACCGGTGCGACGGGACCATGACACGCATCCCCGAGGTCCTCGACTGCTGGTTCGAGTCCGGGTCGATGCCGTACGCCCAGATCCACTACCCCTTCGAGAACCAGGAGCGGTTCGCCCGGCGCTTCCCCGCCGACTTCATCGCCGAGGGTCTCGACCAGACCAGGGGCTGGTTCTACACCCTGGTGGTCCTGGCGGCGGCGTTGTTCGACCAGATCCCCTTCCGCAACTGCGTGGTCACCGGGTTGATCCTGGCCGAGGACGGGCGGAAGATGTCGAAGCGGCTCAAGAACTACCCGGAGCCCGACGCCGTGCTCGACACCTTCGGCGCCGACGCCCTGCGCGCCTACCTCATCGACTCGCCGTTGGTGCGGGCCGATCCGCTGCGGTTCTCCGAGGACGGGGTGCGGTCGTATGTGCGCAGCGTGCTACTGCCGCTGTGGAACGCCTTCTCGTTCTTCACCACGTTCGCCGAGGCGGACGGGATCACCGCCGTCGACCTGGCGGCGGCGCCTCCCTTCGAGGAGCGGCCGGAGCTCGACCGCTGGATCATGTCCGTGCTCCAGTCGCTGATCGCCTCGGTCAACGACGAGATGGAGCGGTACCGCCTGTTCGCCGTGATCAATCCGATCCTCGGGTTCGTCGACGAGCTGACCAACTGGTACATCCGCCGCTCCCGGCGGCGCTTCTGGAGCAAGCGCACCGGTACCGAGGACGCCGACAAGCTGGCGGCCTTCGCCACCCTGTACGAGGTCCTGGTGACCTTCGCCAAGGTGGCGGCCCCGGTGCTCCCGTTCGTCACCGAGCACCTGTACCAGACGCTGGTGCGGCCGGTCGACCAGGCGGCGCCGGTCAGCATCCATCACACCGATTACCCGGTGAGCGACGAGACGGTGATCGACGTCGAGCTCGAGACCGACATGCGGGTGGTCAGGGCCGTCGCCAACCTGGGCCACTCGCTGCGCAGGCACCACGAGGTCAGGGTGCGGCAGCCGCTGGCGGCGGTTACGGTGGTGACGCGGGACGAGCGCGCCATGCAGGCGGTCGTCACCCACCGGGATCTCATCGCCGAGGAGCTCAACGTCAAGACCGTGCTGGTCGACACCGACGAGTCAGCGGTGGTCGAGCTCACCGCCAAGCCCAACTTTCGGCTGCTCGGACGCCGGCTGGGGGCGAAGACCCGGGAGGTCGCCGCCGCCATCGAGGAGCTCGACCACGCCAGCGTCGAACGGATCGCCGCCGGGGAGACGCTCACCGTCGCCGGTCAGGCCATCGGGCCCGACGACGTCGTTGTCCGCCGCCAGGCGCGACCGGGACGGATCGTGGGGACCGAGGGGCCGCTGTGCGTCGCTCTCGACGACGCCCTCGACCCCGCCCTGGTCGCCGAGGGCATGGCCCGCGACTTAATCAGCAGGATCCAGGCGATGCGCCGCGACCTCGGGCTGGCCGTGACCGATCGCATCGAGGTTGGTTGGGACACCCCCGACCCCGGGCTGGCGGGCGCCGTCGAGCAGCACCGCGACCTCATCGCCGCCGAGGTGTTGGCGACCGGGATCACCCGCACCGAAGGCGGGAACAACACCCAGATCGGCGCCAGCCCGCTGACCCTGACCATCACCCCGGTCTGACCCTCCCGTTCTGTCTCCCCGGCTGTGGGGCCGGCCTTCCCCCGCCCCGGCCGTTGCTCGCCTTCGGCGTCTCGGTCGGCCACCCGCCGTTCCTTTTCCCCTCCCATTGGGAGGGGTGGCGAGCTTGCGAGCCGGGGTGGGATACCGAGGCCCCGGCGGCGCGGTCGGCTGGCCTTCGCCCGGCTGTCGGTACCGCCTTCCCCAGCCCCGGCCGTTGCTCGCCTTCGGCGTCTCGGTCGGCCACCCTCCCCCGAAGAGAGAGGGGAACAGAGGGGAAGCTAGGCGACCATGCCTCTCAGGATGGCTATGGCGAAGAAGAGGACCAGGGGGGACAGGTCGAGCGCCATGCCGCCGAGGCGAACCGGGGGCAGCACCCTGCGGATCGGTGCCAGCACCGGGTTGATGGCGGAGGCCAGCCCGTCGTAGACCCTGCGCACCGGGTGGCCCCACGGGAGTCGGCCGAACGAGACGACGTAGCTGAGGATGATCCAGACGATGAGACCCCAATAGGCGATCGTGAGCAGGAGCGAGAGCAGGCCCACGGTATTGGTTCAGTGATCGAGTCGGTAGAGCCCGAGGGAGCGGAGCCGCTCCTGTTCCTCGAGGCCGATGACCCTGCCGGCGGGCGACACGAGGATGACGCCTTGGCCGATCTTCGCCATCCGACCGTCCAGGGCGTAGGTGAGCCCGGTGGCGAAGTCGACCAGGCGGCGCACCATCGCCGGCTCGGTGGCGCGGAGATCGAGGACCACCGGTATGCCGTCGCGGATGTGGTCGGCGAGAACTTGGGCGTCGGTGAAGGTGCGGGCCTCGATGACCTCGGTCTCGGCGGTGTCAACCACAGGGGTGCGCACCGCGAAATTCTCGCCACCGCTCCGCACCAGGACCCCGGCCTCGGCATGCTCGGGGTTGGTCGACACCCGGCGGCGTTGCGTCGATGGCGGCTCGACCCGTCGACCGGCAACGCCGCTGCGGGACCTCGTGCCGCTGGGTCCCATCGGGTCCGGCCGGGTCGAGGCCGTCTCGACCTCGCTGACGGCGGTGCGACGCCGGGCGCGGGCGCCGGGAGGGTCGACGGTGCGCACGCCGCCCTGAGCCTCAGGTTGAGGAGCCTCGACCGGCGCTACAGACTCGTCGTCGACAAGCCCCAGATAGAACAGTGTCTTCTGCCACAAACCAGCCATGTCGTCCTCGCTCCTGTCCGGTTCCTGTTCCGGCTCCCGGTCGGCGCCGCCCCTCCGGCTACGTCCTCGCCCCAAAGATAGCCCGTCCCACGCGTATCAAGGAGGCACCTTCCTCGATCGCCACCTCGAGATCGTCCGTCATCCCCATCGACAGCTCGGTCAGATCGGGGTGATAGGGGGCCAACCGTGCCCGGAGCTCGGCCAGACGCCGGAACCACGGCCTGCTCCGCTCGGGGCTGTCGGCGATCGGTGGGATGACCATCAATCCCAGGCAGCGGATCCCAACCGCCTCGGCGGCGGCGAGCAGCCTCGCCGTCGCCTCCGGGGCTACCCCGTGCTTCTGCCGCTCGGCGGCGAGATTGACCTGGACCAGCACCGGGGGTGCTCCCTCACCGGACCAACGCTCGACCAGCTGTTCCCGGTCGAGCGAGTGGAGGAGATCGACCAACGGTCTGATGGTGGGGATCCTGCGGCGTTGCACGGTGCCGACGAAGTGCCATCGGATGTCCCCGGGAAGCAGCGCGGCCTTCTCGGCCAGCTCGGCGGCTCGGTTCTCGCCGAAGTCCCGGTGGCCCAGCTCGTAAAGCGACCGGATCGCCTCCACCGGCCGGCCCTTGCCCACCGCCACCAGGGTCACCGAGGCCGGATCCCGGTTCGACCGCCTGGCGGCGGCTTCGATGCGCCCCAGCACCGACCGGTAGCCATCGGTCACGCCGCTCCCTGCCGCCAGGCCATGGCCACCTGGCGCCGGTCGGTGTGGTCGCGCCGGTAGGAGTGGAGCCTGTGGTCGGTGAACGTGCAGCGGTCGCTCCGCCACACCGCCAGGTCGCCGAGGGCGGCGGCGACGGCCCCGGGGAGGTCGACGCTGGGGGCGCCCCAGGTGGTTGTGGCGATGTGGCCCGGCAGCAGCTCCAGGACATCGGCCCCAACCTGGTAGCAGCAGGGGCCGATGGCGGGGCCGATGGCGGCCCGCTCGGCGGTGAGGCCCATCGAGGCGATCCGATCGAGCGTGGCCCCGACGACACCGGCCACCACGCCCCGCCAGCCGGCGTGGACAACGGCGGCGAACCCGTCGCCGTCGACGATCACCGGGACGCAGTCGGCGGTGGCGACGGCGACGGCGACACCGGCGGAGGTGGTGATCAGGGCGTCGGCGTCTCCGGTCCGGCCGGGAGCGGTAGCCACCAACACCATCGCCCCGTGCACCTGGCGGGGGGCGGCGATGGAGACCGGGGCGCCGTCGCCGACGAAGCGGGCGGCGGCGGCGGGATCGGTGCGAGGGTCCCCGTCGGCGGCCTCACCGAACCGGGCGCCGCCAAGACCCGGCGGACGGATCATCCCGCCGCAGGCCGCGTCATCCCTGGACGAAGCCGGGGATGTCGACGTCGTCTGGCGACTCGTCGATGGGACCCGACCCGCCGGTGCGGCCCGGGACCGGGGTGTACGAGCCCAGCCTGCTGGTCGAACGCCGCTCGCGGTCGAACCCGGCGGCGATGAGCGTCACCCGCATCTCGTCGCCCATGGCGTCATCGACCACGGCGCCGAAGATGATGTTGGCGTCGCCGTCCGCATGCTGGGAGATCATCGCCGCCGCCGTCGACACCTCGTGGAGGGTCATGTCCGCCGGGCCGGCGATGGAGAGCAGCACCCCCCGCGCCCCCTCCATCGTGGTCTCGAGCAGCGGGCTGCTGATCGCCTTGTTGGCCGCCTGCGTGGCGCGGTTCTCGCCGGTGGAGGAGCCGATGCCCATGACCGCTGATCCTGCCTCGCTCATCACCGCCTTGACGTCTGCGAAGTCGACGTTGATGAGCCCTGGGGTCGTGATGAGATCGGTGATCCCCTTGACCCCGCTGGTGAGCACGTCGTCGGCCATCCGGAAAGCGTCGATCATCGGCATGGTCGGGTCGGCGATCTCGAGGAGCCGCTCGTTGGGGATGATGATCAGGGTGTCGACGGCCTGCTTGAGCGACTGGATCCCCTGCTCGGCCTGGACCGACCGCCGCCTGCCCTCGAAACCGAAGGGGCGGGTGACCACGCCGACGGTGAGGGCGCCGAGCGAACGGGCGATCTCGGCGACGATCGGGGCGCCGCCGGTGCCGGTGCCGCCGCCCTCGCCTGCGGTGATGAACACCATGTCGGCGCCCTTGAGGGCGTCGTCGATCTCGTCCCGGTGGGCCTCCGCCGCCTCGCGGCCGATCTCGGGATTGGCGCCCGCGCCCAGACCGCGGGTCGAGTCCCGGCCGATGTCGAGCTTGACGTCGGCGTCCGACATCAGCAGCACCTGGGCATCGGTGTTGATGGCGACGAACTCGACGCCACCGACGCCGGCATCGACCATGCGGTTGACGGCATTGACCCCGCCACCGCCGACACCGACGACCTTGATGACGGCGAGATAGTTCTGTGGAGTGTGCGTATCGGTCACACCGGACTCCCTTGTTGGCTCCCGATTCGAGTAAGGCTCAATCTGCACATTAGCCTGTGGAGGGCGAACGCGACGGATCTTCACCTTAACCCTCTACCGTTGGTTGAGACTTACCGATCCCCGGTCTCGCCGGTGAGATCAGGTTGACGGTGCTACCCGGCTCGATCCCCTGCTCGAGCAGCGAGGTCAGGGTCGCCGCCTTGGCATCGAGGTCGGCGCCGTCTCCGATCAGGATCGTCAGCTCCCCGGTGTTGATCACCCCCCCGTGCTCGGTGACGTGGCCGGTGGCGCCGACGGCGAGCTCGGCGGGAAGCCTTCCCAGGAAACCGATCACGGCCGCCGCTGCATCGTCCCCGATCCGGTGGCCGGGACGGAGCCCTTCGTAGACCCCGGTGAGGCGTGGCTCGCCATCGACCGGCTCGCCCATCGTGACCACGACCCCGTCGACGGCGACCAGCGCCCACCGCCTGCCGGTGTCGACCCAGGCGGCGGGAGCTCGTTCCACCACCGTCACCTCGACGCTCCCCGGCCAATGAACGCTGACCGTGGCATCCGCCACCCATGGCTCGGATTCGAGCATCGTCACCAGGGCACCCGACCTGACCCGGATCGTCGGGGTACCCGGTATCACGCCAGCCTCGGCCAGCACCCGCTCCACCGGGGCGTTGGCCGCACCCTCGACGTCGATCCGGTGCACCGACAGCCACGGGGAATCAAGGACGGCGAGGCCGACGGCAGCGAGCAGGACGAGACCGGCGAGGGCAACGACCCAGCGCAGCCGGCGCCGTGCCCAGCTCTCCCGCACCTCGTGTCTGCGGTCGGCCAATCGGGGATCGACCACCACCTTCACCCCTCACCGCCCCGGTCGAACTCGCCGAGGAACCGGACCTCCGGCTGGAGCAGGACCCCGGCGTGGTCGAGCACCCTGCGCCGCACCTCGGTGACCAGGTCGAACACATCCTGGGCGGTTGCACCCACCGCCGCCTCGAAGAAGTTGGCGTGGCGCGGCGACACCCTGGCCCCCCCGAGGGCGAGCCCCTTGAGACCGGCGGCGTCGATGAGCCTGCCGGCGTGGTCGCCCGGCGGGTTCTTGAAGACACTCCCGGCGTTGAGGGTCCCCCCCGGCTGGCTCAGCCGGCGCCAGCGGGTGATGTCGCGCAGCCGCTCCCGCCCCTGCTCCGCCGGCTGCGAGCTGGTGCGGAAGCGGGCGGAGAGCACGATATGGCGGTCGGTGAGCCCGGTCGACCGGTACGACATGGCGAGATCGTCGGGGGTGCGGTTGGTGACCGACCCGGCCTCGAGGTCGAGGATGGCGGCGTCGATCATCCACCCGGCGAAATCCGATCCGAAGCAGCCGGCGTTCATCACCACCCCTCCCCCGATCGATCCGGGGACGCCGACCAGGAACTCGAGCCCGCCCCGGTCGCCCTCCACCGCGAAGCGGGCAACCTTGGGCTGCGGGGCGGCGGCGCCGGCGACGACGATCTCCCCGCCCACCAGCTCGATGGTCCCCAACCCGCCACCGAGCCGGACCACCACCGCCTCGAGGCCACCATCGCTGATCACCACGTTGCTCCCCCGCCCCACCATGACGATGGGCAGACCGAGATGGACGGCGGCGGCGCGCACCGCCGCCAGCTCGGTGAGGTCATCCGGCTCGGCCAGCCACGCCGCCTCCCCGCCGAACCGGTAGGTGGTGAGACCGGAGAGCGGGACCGACCGGCGAAGCGGATCGGGGGGGTGTCGGTGGTCGACGGCCATCACCCTCGCCCTCGATGCTCGAGGGCGGCGAGGAGAAGCTCGGCCACCCCGGTCACGTCCCCGGCGCCGAGCAGCAGCACCAGGTCGCCTGCGGCCACCGATCGGGCCAGCAGGTCGGCGGCCGCCGGCAGTCCAGGGACGTAGCGGACGGCGCCGCCGGCGGCGGCCACCGCCTCGGCCACGATCCTGCCGGTGACCCCGGGGATGGGCGGCTCCCCCGCCGGGTAGACGTCGGTGACGATCACCCGATCGGCGGTGGCCAGGGGCCCGCCGAACTCGGCGCCGAGATCGGCGGTCCTGGTGTACCGGTGCGGCTGGAACACCGCCCACACCTTGCCCCATCCGCCCAGCCGGCCGGCGGCGATGGTGGCGGCGACCTCGGTGGGGTGATGGGCGTAGTCGTCGACGACCGTGACCCCGGCAACGGTGCCCCTGATCTCGAACCGCCGCCGCACCCCGCGGAACTGGGCGACACCGGAGACGAGAGAGGGGGTGTCGTGGCCCAGCTCGCTGAGCAGGGCGATCACCCCGGCGGCGTTCCGGGCGACGTGGAGCCCCGGAAGCGGGACCTCGACCCGGTACCGGTCGCCGCCCCTGGTGGTGAGGGTGAAGGCGGTGCTCCCGGCGTCGAAGGTCGGATCGGACATTCGCCATGCCGCCAACTCGGTGAGCCCGTAGCCGATCAGCTCGACCCGCTCGCCGAGGCGGCGCACCCCCTGGTCGTCGACGCAGGCGACCACGGGGCCGTCCACCCGGTTGGCGACGAGGGCGAACGCCTGCTCCATCGCCGCCGCCGTCCCGTAGAAGTCGAGATGGTCCGGCTCGATGTTGGTGACCATCAACCCGTTGAGCCGCAGGTGCCGGAAGGTCCCGAACGCCTCGTCCGCCTCGAGGAAGAACCGGGGCCCGCGGCCGAGGTGGGCCCCGGTGGCCAGAGCGACCATCTCGCCACCGACGATGAAGCTCGGGTCCTCGCCTGCGGAGCGCAGGGCGGTGACGGCGAGGGCGGTCGATGTCGTCTTGCCGTGGGTGCCGGCGAACCCGACCGCAGGGGTGCGCCCGGTCAACGCCTCGAGCAGGGTGGGCCGGGCCCACACCGTGACCCCGGCCTGGCGGGCGGCGACGATCTCGGGGTCATCATCGGGTACGGCGGACGAGAACACCACCAGGTCGGTCCCCGCCATCCGCTGGGGACGGTGCCCCACCCAGGTCTCGATCCCGAGATCGCCGAGGGCGTCGAGCAGGTTCCCCGGCTTCAGGTCGGAGCCGGTGACCCGGTAGCCCATCCCGGCGAGCAGCTTGGCGAGGGCACTCATCCCGGCGCCACCCGCACCGATGATGTGGATCGATCCGGAGGGGGGAAGCGGCGGGGCCGCCCTGCGCTCAGCCATCGGCGGCCTCGGCCATCACCGCGGCGACGACATCGGCAGCCTCGGGGCGGGCGAGGGCACCGGCGGCGGCGCCCATCACCCGACGCCGCTCCGGGTCGAGCATGAGCTGCTGGACGTCGACGGGGACCCGGTCGATCGAAGCCTCCGGGACCACGACGGCGCCGCCCCCGTGGGCCAGGTAGTCGGCGTTGCCCTCCTGGCCCACCGCCTCGAGCGGGACCAGGACGGCCGGGGTTGCCGTCATCGCCAGCTCGCTGACCGTGACCGCTCCCGCCCGCGCCAGCACCAGGTCGGCGGCGGCGTAGAACAGCGGCATGGCGTCCTCGAAGGGCACGGTGCGCCAGGTGATCCCGCTGCGGGCGGCACGGGCCGCCACCGCATCGTGGTGGGCGGTGCCGGTGAGGTGGACGATGGCGAGCTGGTCGGCGTCTGCGTCGTCTGCGATCCGGGCCACCACGTCGTTGACCACCTGGGCGCCGAGGCTCCCTCCCAGGACCCCGAGCACCGGGACGTCGGCAGGCAGGTCGTAGCGGTGCCTCGCCTCGAGGCGCAGCAACCGGCGATCGAAGCGGCGCAGGTCCCTACGCAGCGGGTTCCCCACCAGCCGTGGGTGACGTAGCCGGTACATGGCGGCGGGGAAGGCGACGAAGCTGGTCTCGGCCCGCCACGAGATGATCCTGTTGGCCAGCCCGGGAACGGCGTTCTGCTCGTGGAGGAACAGGGTCGCCTTGGCCCGCCCGGCGGCGACGGCGGCCGGTCCCGACACGTAGCCGCCAAAGACGGTGACCACCTTGGTGCCGGAGGCGGCCATGGTCTCGGTCATGGTCGCCGCCGCCCTCCACACCAAGCCGGGCAGCTCCAGGTTCTCCATGGAGAGCGATCGGCGCAGCCCATGGATCTTCACCGGAACGAACCGGTAGCCGGCGGCCGGCACCGCCTCCGCCTCCATCCGATCGCCGCCGAAGAAGACGATCTCGTCGGTGGGGATGCCCCGGTCGACCAGGGCGTCCGCCACCGCGATGGCCGGGTACACGTGGCCGCCGGTCCCAGCGGCGGCGATGGCGTACGTCACGCCCGGCCCCTGACCGGCTCGACCCCGGTGCGGGCGATGTTGAGGAGGACGCCGACCACCGCCAGGTTGACGATCATGGCGCTCCCCCCGACCGACACGAACGGGAGCGGTACCCCGGTGATGGGGAGCGCCCCGACCACGCCTCCGATGTTGACGATCGCCTGGGTGGTGACCCAGGTGAGCAGCCCGATGGCGAGCAGCCGCCCGAACTGGTCCCTGGCCCGCATCGCCACGATGACCCCGACCACGGTGAGGATCACGAACAGGGTGATCACGCTGAGGGCGCCGGCGAGACCGGTCTCCTCTCCGATGATGGCGAAGATGAAGTCGGTGTGGGCGTTGGGGAGGAACGACCACCTCGCCCTGCTGGCCCCGAGCCCCACCCCGAACAGCCCACCGCTCCCGAGGGCGACCAGCGCCTGATGCGCCTGCAGACCCTCACCGAGGATGTCCGGTGTCTCGTCGAACCACGACATCAGCCGCTCCCACCGGTACGGCTCGCTCCAGGCGAGGAACCCGGCACCGCCGGCGGCGAGCGCCCCGAGGGCGAGGACGTGGCGGAACGGCGCCGCCGAGGCGATGACGACGGCGAATGCGGCCACCATGACCAGGATGGTGGTGCCCAGGTCCGGCTGGAGCATCACCAGCGACGAGACCACCCCGAGCGATCCCGCCACCGGCCAGAAGACGTGGGAGAACTGGCCGAGATGCTGTTCCTTGCGGGACAGCACCGCCGCCAGGTAGACGACCACGGCGAACTTGGCGAACTCCGACGGCTGCGCCGTGAAGGAGCCAAGCTCGATCCAGCTGCGCGACCCGCCCCGCACCGACCCGATCAGCCGGGTGGCGACCAGGGCGGCGATGGCCACCACCAGGATCAGCGGCGCCCACCTGGCGTACCACCGGTACGGGATCTTGGTGGTGGCGATCATGGCGGCGATCCCCAGCCCGACATACAGCAACTGCCGTTCGAAGATGGCGTACTGGTCGAGCCCCTCCCGGATCGCCACCACCGAGCTCGAGGACAGCACGGCGCCGAGACCGATCACCACCAGGAAGGCGATGGGGATGGCCAGCATCATCGCCCGGCGCTCCTGGGGCCGGCGCCACGCCGCCGCCGCCGAGTGCACCAGGTCGGTGGTCCTGGTGCTGGTCGTGGTGGAGGTGGTGGCCCTACCGGTCACGGTCCGCCTCCTCGAGACCGGCGACCGCCCCGGCGAACACCTCGCCGCGGTGGGCGTAGTCGTCGAACATGTCAAAGCTGGCGCAGCCGGGGGCGAGCAGCACCGTGTCGCCGGGGCGGGCGATGGCGGCGGCGAGCTCCACCGCCGCCGCCATGTCGATGACCGGGGTGACCAGCTCCCCACCGGCGGCGACCAGCTCGTCGGTCGCCTCCCCGATGGCCAGCACCCGGCGGATGGTCGGCACCGCCAGCATCGGGGCCAGATCGAGACCCTTGTTGCGGCCGCCGGCGATGAGGACCACCGACGGGTAGGCGCTGGCGGCGGCGGCGGCAGCGTGGGGGTTGGTCGCCTTCGAGTCGTCGACCCAGGTGACCCCGTGGCGCACCGCCACCACCCGCCTGCGGTGGGGGCCGGGGCCGAAGCCTTCGATCACCGATCCGATCCCGGCCGCGGTCGCCCCCTGCGACCTGGCCAAGGTGCCGGCCACGGTGAGGTCGTACAGCCACACCGGGTCGAGGTGGGGAACGGGAAAGTCGAGGTCCTCGATGTGGACCCTGCCCCCCTCGGGCCCGTTCCCGCCGGGCGGGCGGTGGGTGCCGCTCACCGGAACCCTTCTCGAACGGGCGCCGGCGGCGGCGGCGGCGGCGACGGGGTCGTCCACCGGGTAGGCGACGAGATCGCCCTTGCCCTGGTTCTCGTGGATGCGGGCCTTCGCCGCGGCGTAGCCCTCGAGGTCGGCGTGCCAGTCGAGGTGGTCGGGGGCGATGTTGAGGATGGCGGCTGCGGAGGGGTGGAACCGGTCGATGAACCGGAGCTGGAAGCTGGAGGCCTCGACGGCGACGACGTCCCACGGCTCGCCCACCACGTCGCACAGCGCCAGCCCCACGTTGCCGGCGGCGACGGTGCGCATCCCCGAGGCGCCCAGCATCGCCGCCGCCGCCTCGGTGACCGTGGTCTTGCCGTTGGTCCCGGTGACGGCAACGTACGGAACCTCGAGGTGGGAGGCGCCGAACTCGAGCTCGCTGACCAGCGGCACCCCGGTGGCGAGTGCATCGGCGACGGGCGGGGCGCCCTCGGGGATGCCGGGGCTGGTGACCACCAGATCGACCCCGCCCAGCAGCTCGGGATCCCATGCACCTTGGTGGGCAGCGACGCCCTCGGGGAGGTCGTGGGTGGCGGCGGCGGTGCGGTCGTACAGGGCGACGTCGTGCCCGAGCCGCGACGCCAGCCGGGCGGCGGCCCGGCCGCTCACCGCACCACCCAGGACCAGCACCTTCACGGAAGGACCCCCCCTTCGGTGACGAGGAGGAAGTCGGCGTAGAAGATCCCAATCCCCAACGCAACGAACAGCCCGGCCACGATCCAGAAGCGGACGATCACGGTTGTCTCCGGCCATCCCTTGAGCTCGAAGTGATGGTGCAGCGGCGCCATCTTGAAGATCCGCCTCCCGAACACCCGGAAGGAGAACACCTGGAGGATGACGGACACCGCCACCATCACGTACAGCCCGCCGAGCAGGATCAGCAGGAGATGGGTCCTGGTGAGGAGGGCGAGCGAGGCCAGGGCACCGCCCAGCGCCTGCGAGCCGGTGTCCCCCATGATGATCTGGGCGGGGGCGGCGTTCCACCACAGGAACCCGGCGACCGCACCGACCACGCCGGCGGCGAACATCCCCAGGTCGAGGGCACCGTCGACCGAGTAGACGGTGATGTTGCGGAACTCCCAGAAGGCGATGAGCATGTACGCCCCGAAGATCAGCGCACCCGAGCCTGCCACCAGCCCGTCGAGCCCATCGGTGAGGTTCACCGCGTTCGCCGACCCGGTCAGCATCACCAGCACCAGCACCGTGTAGAAGACGGGGCCGAGGGCGATCGAGAAGGTGTTGGTCACCTGGAACGACGGATCGACCCCGGCGGCGACCGCCCCCCAGGCGAACAGCCCGGCGATCAGGAGCTGGCCGAGGAACTTCCACCGCTTGGTCAGACCGAGGTTCTGTTTCCTGGCGTACTTGGCATGGTCGTCGAGGAAGCCGATGAAGCCCATCCCGAGGAAGGCGAACAGGGCGAGGGCGCCCTGGGGGGCGAACGCCAGGGTCTCGAACACCACCCCGTCCGAGAAGCTGAAGAGACGGACGTGCGCCGCCACGTAGCCGACGGTGACCCCGAGCCACATCACCAGCCCACCCATGGTGGGGGTGCCCCGCTTGTGGCTGTGACCCTCCAGCTCGGCCTGGATGAACTGGCCGATGTCGCGGTCGCGCAGCACCCGGATGGCCACCGGGGTCAGCAAGATGGTCAGAACGAACGACACCGCCCCCGCGATGAGCAGCGAGATCATATGGTGGCCGCCTTGGCGAGCAGGACGGCGAGACGGTCGAGCCCGACGGTGCGCGACGCCTTCACCAGCACGACGTCCCCGGGGGCGACGATCCCGGTGACGATGATGGCGGCTGCGCCCTGATCGGCCACCACCACGGCGAGGTCGCCGGCGCCCTCGGCCAACCCGGGGTCCTCCCCCACCACCACCACGGCGGCGTACCCGAGCTGTCTGGCCTCGGCTCCCACGCGCCTGTGTTCCTCCGCTTCGATCGGCCCCAGCTCGGCCATCTTCCCCAGCACGGCGATGTGCCGCCCCGGCATCACCGCCACCGTGCGGAGGGCGGCCCTTACCGAATCCGGGTTTGCGTTGTAGGCATCATTGACCACGGTGAAGCGCCCCTGGTGGATTTCCATCCGCCCCGGCGAGCCCCGGGCCGTCTCCAGACCGGCGGCCAGCGTCGCCAGATCGACCCCGATGGCCATCCCGGCGGCGACGGCGGCGGCGGCATTGGTCGCCTGGTGGGCACCGGCGACCCCGAGCGCCACCTCGGCCGATCCCGAATGGGTGGCGAGGGTGAACCGGGCCCGGCCGAGGTCGTCGAGCCGCAGCCGGTCGACGGCCACATCGGCGCCCGAACCACCGAAGGTGACGGTACCGCCGCGATGGTGCCGCCGCAGCCGGGGTTGGTCGACGGGGAGCACCGCCGTGCCCCCCTCGCCCAGCCCCTCGACCAGCTCCCACTTGGCGTCGGCCAGCGCCTCCACCGTGCCAAAGGTCTCCAGGTGGACGACACCGAGGTTGGTGATCACCGCCACGTCCGGAGACACCGCCGGCATCAGCCAGGAGATATGACCCCGACCGCGTGAGCCGACCTCGAGCACCAGGGCGGCGGCGTCCTCGTCGGTGGCGAGCACGGAGAGGGGGACTCCCACCTCGTTGTTGAACGACCGGGGCGATGCGGCCGCCCCCGGGATGGAGGCGGCGAGCAGGTCCTTGGTCGATGTCTTCCCCGTCGACCCGGTCACCGCCACCACCGGCATGGTCAGCTGGGCCCGCCGGTGCGCCCCGAGGTCGCGCAGCGCCGTCCCCGTGTCCTCCACCTCGACCCTGGGTCGGACGTCGTCGGCGACGGTGCCCCGCTCCACCACGACGGCGACGGCCCCGGCGGCGATGGCGGCCGGGGCGAACCGGTGGCCGTCGAAGTGGTCGCCGCGGATGGCGACGAACAGCGAGCCGGGCTCGACGGCGCGCGAGTCGGTGCCGACGGCGGCGATGGTCAGGCCGCCGTCGCCGTGGAACGATCCCCCGGTGGCGGTGGCGACCTGGTCGAGCGTCCAGCGCAGGGTCATGCCGGTCCGTCCCGGTGCTGCGCCGCCAACTCTTCGGCGGCGACGACACGGTCGTCGAACGGGGTGACGACACCATGGATGTCCTGTCCGGTCTCATGGCCCTTGCCCAGGATGAGCACGATGTCGCCGGGGCGCGCCTCGGCCAGGGCGATGGCGATGGCCCGGCGTCGGTCCGGCTCGACCCGGACCGCAGCCCCCGGTTCGAGCTGGGCGGTCATCTGGGCGATGATGGCGTCGGGATCCTCGGTACGCGGGTTGTCGCTGGTGATCACGGCGAGGTCCGCACCGGCGAGGGCGACGCCCATCAGGGGCCGCTTGGCCCGGTCCCGGTCACCGCCCGCCCCACCGACGGCGATCACCCGGCCCGAGGTGATCTCCCGGGCGGCTCCCACCACGGTGCGGATGGCATCGGGGGTGTGGGCGAAGTCGACCACCACGGTGAAGTCCTGGCCCGCCTCGACCCGCTCGAACCGGCCCGGTACCGGTGCCATCTCGGCGAGGCCGCGGCGGATGTTCTCGGGGGCCAGCCCGATGCGCAGGGCGCACCCGATGGCGACCAGGGTGTTGACCGCATTGAACCGTCCCGCCAGTGGGAGCGGTACCACGAATCCGCCACCGTCGAGCCGGACGCCGAGCTTCCCCCCCGAGGCGGTCAGGTCGATCGACGCCACTCCGATGTCGGCGGCGTCGTCGAGGCCGACGGTGGTGGTGGGGATGGTGATCTCGTCGCCCAGACGGCGCCCCCAGGGGTCGTCGATGGCGACCACCGCCTCCCTGCTCCGCTCCGGGTGGAACAGCCGCCGCTTGACCGCGAAGTAGGTCTCCATGTCGCCGTGGAAGTCGAGGTGGTCCTGCGACAGGTTGGTGAAGCCGGCGACATCGAACTCGACGGCGTCGACCCTGCCCAGCTCGAGGGCGT
Source organism: Acidimicrobiia bacterium (assembly GCA_051002015.1). Taxonomy (GTDB): domain Bacteria; phylum Actinomycetota; class Acidimicrobiia; order Spongiisociales; family UBA5794; genus JACDBE01. The sequence goes on along the minus strand of JBPCMS010000091.1, from coordinate 5,970 downwards.
GCGAGGACACCTCCATCGCCACCACCCCGACCCCGGTGTCGACCATGCGGCGCAGCAGCCGCTGCAGGGCGGGCGCCTCGGGGGTGGTGAACCCGGTGGGAAGAGGCTCGGCCCCGATCCTGGCCCCGATGGTCCCGATCACCCCGGGCGCCCTCCCGGCGGCGGAGACCATGGAGGCGAGGAGATGGGTCACCGTGGTCTTGCCGTTGGTGCCGGTGATCCCCACCATCACCATCCGCGAGGCCGGATGTCCGTGCACCTCGGCCGCCAGCGCCCCGAGCAGGGCCCGGGTGTCGGCGACGATGAGCTGGGGCACGGCGACCGGCACCGGGTGCTCCACCACCACGGCGACGGCACCCGTGGCGACGGCCTCGGCCACCAGGTCGTGGCCGTCCCGACTCGACCCGCGCACCGCCACGAACACCGACCCGGCGGTGGCCAGGCGCGAGTCGGCGTGGAGGTCGTCGACCGGGGTGTCGCCGACCAGGTGGATGTGCTGGGTGCGGGAGGCGATCGCGGCGAGTCGGCCAAGGGTGACGGCCTCAACTCCCATCGGGGGGCGCTCCGAGCTGATGCAGAGTCGCCTCGGCCACCAGGGCGAACACCGGGGCGGCGGACACCCCGCCGAACTCGTAGCGGGGATGCTCCCCGCTGGCGTCGGGACGCGACCCGGGAACGTCGCCGTGGGGCGAATCGAGCACCACGGCGATCACGATCTGAGGATCGTTGATCGGGGCGATCCCGATGAAGCTGGCGATCCGGTCGGTCTCCGAGTACCGGCCCTCGTCCGGCATCCACTTCTCGGTGGTCCCCGTCTTGCCCCCGACGGTGTAGCCGTCGACCTCGGCCCTGATCCCCGTTCCCGAGTCGACGACGCCTTGCAGCATGAGTTGCATGGTCCTGGCCGTCTCCTCGGAGATCACCGTGCGGTGGACCGGCTCGGTCACGATCCGTTCCCCGTCGGTGGGGATGATCTCCTTGACGATGTGGGGCTGCACCCACACCCCGCCGTTGGCGATGGTGGCGAACACCGCCGCCATCTGCAGCGGGGTCACCCCCACCCGGTAGCCGATGGCGGTGCTGGGCCCGCAGGTGGTCGAGCACCACTGGTTGACCGGCTGGAGCTGGCCCGCCGCCTCGGCCGGCAGCCCCGACCCGGTCGAGGCGCCCAGACCGAAGCGCTCCAGGTAGCCGTAGTGGAGGCTGTTGCCGAGGATCTGCTGCACGGTGATGGTGCCGATGTTGGACGACCGGGCCACGATCCTGGCCACGGTCATCTCCTCCGGTCGGGTGCGACCGGTGTCGGTGTATACCTTGTCGTGGATCCGCAGCTCGGCGGGAACGTCGAACCTGGTGGCGGGGGTGACCAGCCCCTCTTCGAGGGCGGCGGCGATGGTCACCACCTTGAGCGTCGACCCCGGCTCGTAGACATCGGCCACCGCCCGGTTGCGCACCGTCTCCGCCGAGACGTCCAGGCGGACGTTGGGGTCGAAGCCGGGCGAATTGGCGATGGCGAGCAGCTCGCCGGTGGCGACATGCTGGACGATCACGGTCCCGGCCCGCGCCCCGGTGGTTTCCAGCGCTTCGGCCAGGTACCGCTCGGCGGCGTACTGGATCTCACGGTCGATGGTCAGTACGACGTCGGCGCCGGGGACGGCGGGCTCCACCGTGTACATCCCCTGCGGGATGGGGATGCCGTACCGGTCCCTCTCGATCACCTGGGTGCCGTCGGTCCCGGTGAGGTGGTCGTCGAGGGCGAGCTCCAGCCCCTCCAGCCCCTGCTCGGTGTCCGACATCACGAACCCGACCAGCTGGGAGGCGAGCGCTCCCGCCGGGTAGGTGCGCTTGGGCTCGGTGATGAACGACAGCCCGGTGAGCTCGTGCTTCTCGATCACCCGCTCGAGCTGCTCGGCGGCGGCGTCGCTGATCGCCCTGGCGACGTAGGCGAACCTGCCGTCGCCGGAGAGCCGCGCAGTGAGCATGGCGACGTCCACCCCGACCACGGGTGCGACCAGGCGGGCGGTGCGGCGCGGTCTGGTGACCAGGCTGGGGTCGGCGATGACGGTCACCGCCTCGACGGTCACCGCCAGCTCGACGCCGTCCCGGTCGTAGATCGTCCCCCTGACGGCGGGAAGCGACTCGTGGCGCAGCCGCTGGTCGGAGCCCGACGATGCCCAGTGCTCGGCGTTGACCGCCTGGACCTGGACCAGCCGGTACCCGAGCCCCGCCCAGGCGAGGACGATGGAGGCGGCGACCAGCAACAACCGGACGTTGCGGGTGCGCATCGAGCGGACCGCCATGTCAGCCTACCGTGGGGCCGGTTGCCTCCCCGGTCCCCCACCCGGTCCGAGGGTGCGCCAGCACGCCCCGGGTCGTCCGGATCATGGTTGGGCGCCGAGCAGCGCGCTCAGTTCGGCCCAACGGTCCACATCGGTGTGCGGGTCGCTCTCGACCACGGCCACCGCCAGCGGCACCTGCCGCTCGGGGTAGGTCATCCCCATGGCGGCCGCCCCGGTGGCGATGCGCTCGGGGCTGCGCAACTCGGCGATCTCCAGCTCGAGGTCCATGTGGCGGGCCTGCTCGGTGGCGATCTGATCCTCGAGCCGGTCAACGGTGAAGGCGGACTGATCCAGCGAGATGCGCCCCCCGATCAGCCCGAAGAATGCCAGCACGATGACGATCGAGAACACCAGCCACGGCCGTCTGCGTCGGGCCTCCGCCTCACGCGCCACCCGCGATGGGGCGGTGGCGATGGAACGGACCGGGGCGTCATGGGTCGTCATGCGACGATCCGCTCCGCCGCCCTGAGCAGGGCGCTGCGGGCGCGCGGGTTGCGGGCGATCTCCTCGAGGCTGGGGCGGCGCGGCTTGCGGGTGAGCAGCCGCAGCTCCTGTGTGGTGTCGCAGACGCACACCGGGAACTCGGGAGGGCAGACACAGCCCTTGCTCCCCCGCACCAAGCGGCGCTTGACGATCCGGTCCTCGAGCGAGTGGTAGGCGATCACCACGATCCTTCCTCCGGGGCGGAGGCCGGCGACGGCGGCGTCGAGACCGGCGGCGATGGCGTCGAGCTCATCGTTGACGGCGATCCTGATCGCCTGGAAGACACGCCGCGCCGGATGCCCGGCACGTCGCCCGGCGGCCGGGATCGCAGCCGCCACCACGGCGGCGAGCTGGGCGGTGTCGTCGAAGGGGCGGTGGCGCACCACGGCGTCGGCGATCCTGGGAGCGAAGCGCTCCTCTCCGTAGCGGCGGAAGATGCGGACCAGCTCGTCGCGGTCTGCGCCGTTGACGATGTCGCCTGCGGTGCGAGCCGCATCGACACCCATCCGCATGTCGAGCGGACCGGCGACGTGATACGAGAAGCCGCGCCGGGCCGCATCGAGCTGATGGGACGAGACACCCAGGTCGAAGAGCACCCCAGCCAAGAGACCGCCACCCGGATGACCTGGATCAGGCTCATCGATCCACCTGCGGGTCTCCCGGTCCTCCAGGACCAGGGCCAGGTCGGCGAAGTTTGCGGTCACGGCCCGGACCCGGGTGTCGACCGGGACCAGGGCAATCGCGTCTGGATCCCGGTCGACTGCGAGGATGCGAAGGCCCGGCGCCGCGGCGAGCAACGCTGCCGTGTGCCCTCCTCCCCCGAATGTGGCGTCCACCACCACCCCCGAGCCGAGGGGAGCCAGCAGCTCCACCACCTCGGCGGTCATCACCGGGACGTGATATCCCCCGGCGGGTGTCTGAGCCATGGTCAGCCTCCCGGAGCGCTGGCGCCAACCTGGAAGCGGGCGGAGTAAGGGGCCTCCCAATTGGCATCCGGGAGGCTGACCATGGACCAGACGGAACGGTGTCGGACAGGGCGGGCAGGGACGTGGTGGGCTTGGCGGTCATGAGGACTCCCCGATGGTGTCGAGGTCCTCGTCCATGTTGCGGAAGACCTCGTCGACCGCGACCTCGATCTCGGCCCACACCTGGGGTGCCCACAGCTCGAGGTGGTCATCGACCCCGGTGACCACGACCTGGCTGTCCATGCCGGCCCACCTGCGAAGCACCTCGCTGACGGTGACCCGGCCCTGTCGGTCGGGAATCTCGGCGCTGGCGAAGACAGTCCGGCTGCGCTTGAAGGAGCGAACCTTCTCCCTGGTCCCGGGCAGCGGGGAATACCGGTGGAGATGCTCTTCGTAGGCAGCGGTCGGCCAGACTTCGACGGCTCCTTCATGGCCCTTGGACAGCACGCAGCCCTCGGCGAAGGCGGCGCGGAACTTCCGGGGCAGCACCAGCCGCCCCTTCTCGTCAAGCGAGTGTTCGTACAACCCCAGGAACACGTCACGCCATCTCCACTCGGCACATCGTCTCCACGAGGCACCACTTTGCTCCCCTTTCACCCCACTGTCAACCCTTTTGTCCCACAACGCCCCACAAGGTCTCCAGGAGAGAACGCATATCGGGGTGAAGAAGGGCAGATGGCGTCCCCCGGCGGGGCGACCGGTGCGGTCAGCCGACCAGGTAGCGCTCCCAGGTCGGGTCGGGTCGGGCCCCGGTGGACATCGTCCAGCCGCTGCGTGGGGCGCCAGGCTGGCGGATCAGCGACACCCCCGCCTGCTCCGGGGTCCGCCCACCCTTGCGGGTGTTGCAGCGACGGCACGCCGCCACCACGTTGTCCCAGGTGTGCGAGCCGCCCTGGGAACGGGGTACGACATGGTCGATGTTCTCGGCGGGACGACCGCAGTACTGGCAGGCGTGCTCGTCCCTGAGGAAGACGGCCCTGCGGTTGAGCGGGGTGCGCCGGTCGAGACGGACCTTGACGTACCGCCGCAGCTTGATCACCGAAGGGGCGGCGATGACGAGATGCTCGGAGTGGTAGATGTGCCCGTTGCTCTCCACCACCTCAGCCCGCTCGCGCACGACGAGCACCACCGCCCGCCGGGCCGTAACCACCGACAGCGGTTCGTATGTGGCGTTGAGCACGAGCGCTCTCAGCATACGGCAGCGTACCAGCGAAGACCATGGCTGCTGAGCCGTTGCTCGCCGATTCGCCCCCGCCCTGGCACACTGGGGCCGATGCGCGTGGCCGGCTACATACGTGAGCTTCCCTCCGCCTCCACGGCCGAACCCGCCTTCTCCCAATGGGAGCGGATCAGGCGCTGGGTCGCCGAACGGGGCGAGCTGCTGGTGGCGGTGTGCTCGGACGACGTCTCCCCGCGCACCGGTGACCGGGTCGGCGGGCTGCGCGCCCTGCTCGCTCTCCTCGACGCCGGCGCCGCCGACGCCGTTGTCATCGCCTCGGTCGCCGTGCTCGGCGCCGACCCCGCCGACCAGGAGCTGGCCCTGTGGGAGCTGCGCCGCAGGGGTGGCGTCGTCCTCTCCACCGACCCCGAGGACGGAGCAGCCCTCGCCGGCGAGGACGGCACCGGGGACCGGAAGGCGATGCGCCGGCTGCTCGAAGCCGCAGACGACAGGCGCCGCCTGCTCGAAGGTCCCTGACCGGCGCCGGCGCCGCCTTGCCCGACCGCACCCGAAGCCGGCGAGGGCTCAGCGCTGGCGACGCCGCCAGCGGAGGTAGGCGACCACGTCCTCCGGCTCCTCGGGGACCTCCCCGCCGCCGCCGTATGCGGTTGCCGCCCGCCAGCGCAGATAGGAGGCGTCGGGCACGGGGAGGAACGGTCGCCGCCGCCACCAGCCGGCCGGTGCGGTGGCCACCGCCAGCCGGACCGCCTCGAGCCATATGTCCGGGTGGCGGGCAACCACCGAGCCGAGACGGCGCACCGTTGCCCAGGAGGCGGGGGATGAGCCGGGTTCCATCACCCGCCGTTGTAGCAGATGAAGGGGGATCACGCCGGCGGAGCCTCTGGTCATGGCTCTTCGGCTGTCGCCTCATCGCAGTGCGGTTGGGGGCCCCAACCCCAACCGCCGAGTCTCCTCCTCTCCGGCGGAGCCTCTGGTCATGGCTCTTCGGCTGTCGCCTCATCGC
>JBPCMS010000090.1:0-7709 GCA_051002015.1 Acidimicrobiia bacterium | reverse complement strand
GGCGGCGGGGGTTCGGGGGCCAACAACCCCGGATCCGTTCCGGGCGGGACGGGCAGCGGGGGCAACACCTCGGGGAGCGGCTCGGGCGACGACGACCCCGTGGCCGATCCATCACGCGGCGCCATCTTCGATCCGGCGCCGGGCGCTCACGGCGAGGAGGAGCGGGTCGACTTCGACACCTCGGACCCCACCGGCGAGGTCAGGGGCCGCACCATCGGCGAGGGCCTGCTCAACACCCCGCTGATCCCCTACGCCGACCGCTATCTCGAATACCAGCGGCAGGCGCTCGACGCCCTCGACCGGATGACGGTGCCCCCCAGCATGCAGGATCTCGTACGTCTCTACTTCACGGAGCTCAACCCATGATGAACCCCGAGGAATTCGGCGCCAACATCGCCTCCGTCGAGGGAGAGATCGGGCGGATCATCGTCGGCCAGCAGCAACTGGTCCGGTCGGTCCTGATCGGGCTGCTGTGCGAGGGCCACGTCCTGCTCGAGGGCGTCCCCGGGTTGGGCAAGACCCTGCTGCTCCGCACCCTCGGCGAGGCGCTCGCCGTCGAGTTCGGCCGGGTCCAGTTCACCCCGGACCTGATGCCGGCGGACATCGTCGGCACCAACGTCCTCTCCGACGGGCGGTTCAGCTTCCACGAGGGACCGATCTTCGCCAACCTGGTGCTCGCCGACGAGGTGAACCGGGCCACCCCCAAGACCCAGTCGGCGCTGCTCGAGGCGATGCAGGAGCGCCAGGTGTCGCTGGGCGGGGTCACCCATCCGCTGCCCCGGCCCTTCTTCGTGATGGCCACCCAGAACCCGCTGGAGATGGAGGGCACCTACCCGCTCCCCGAGGCACAGCTCGACCGGTTCCTGCTCAAGGTCCTGGTCCCCTTCCCTGCGGTCGACGAGCTGGTGTCGATCCTGCAGCGCACCACCACCACCGACGTCGTCGAAGTGAAGCCGCACACCGACCGGGTCACCCTGCAGGAGATGATCGGGATGGTCCGCCAGGTCCCGGCCGCCTCGCACCTGCTCGACTACGCCGCCCGGCTGGTGACCGCCACCCACCCCAACCACCCGGAGGCTCTCCCGGTGGTCAGGGACTACGTCCGGTTCGGGGCGAGCCCCCGCGGCGCCCAGGCGATGGTGCTGGCGGGCAAGGCCCGCGCCCTCATCGACGGCAGGCTCAACCTGTCCGCAGACGACATCCGGCACCTGGCGGCTCCGGCGTTGCGCCATCGCCTGGTGGTGGGATACGAGGCGGTGGCGGACGGGGTGGAGCCGGACGTCATCATCGAAGCCGTCCTCGATGCCCACCCCGCCCCGAACGCCGGGGACTGATGCTGCTCGACGCCGAGCTCCGCTCCCGGCTCGATCGGCTGGCGCTGCGCGGCAAGCGCCGGCTGCGCGGGGTGTGGGGCGGGTCGCACCGCTCGGTGCGGCTCGGGGAGAGCCTCGACTTCGCCGACTACCGCCAGTACAACCAGGGCGACGATTTCCGCCGCATCGACTACAACCTGTGGGCCCGGCTGGGAGTGGTGCTGATCCGGCTGTACGAGGCCGAGGACGAGATGCCGCTGCGGGTGGTGGTCGACAACTCGGCCTCGATGGGCTTCGGCGACAAGTTCCCGACGGCGCAGCGGCTCGCCGCCATGGTCGCCTACCTCGGGCTCGCCTCGGGCGAGCGGGTGCGGCTGGTCACCGTCCCCGCCCCGGATCGCCCGTCCCTGCAGGGACCGTGGGCCCGGCACGTCTCCGCCTGGCCCCGGCTCGAACGATGGCTGGAGCGGCTGGAACCGGTGGGAGGCACCGACCTTCCGGGGGCGGCCCGGCTGCTCGCCGCCCCCGGCGCCCACCGCGGTCCCGTGGTGCTGATCAGCGACCTGCTCGCCCCCGGATGGGACAACGCCATCGACGTGCTCGGGGCGGTCGGCGGCGGCATCGTGGTCCAGGTGCTCGGCCCCGACGAGCTCGAACCGCCCCTCTCGGGGGATCTCACCCTGCGCGACGCCGAGACCGGCGAGGAGGTGCGGGTGTCGATGGGCCAGGCGGTGCTGGAGCGGTACCGCACCAGAGCCGCCGGGTTCGTCGCCGACGCCGCCCGCCGGGCGCATCGGTCGGGGATGGACCACGTACTGGTCACCGCCCGCCCGGGGGCGATCGACCAGGCGCTACGGTCGATGGTCGGGGAGGGCTGGGTGCGATGAGCCTGCTGGCGCCGCTCGGTCTTGCCCTGGCCGCCCTTGCGATTCCCCTGGTGGCGCTCTACATGCTGCGGTCGTGGCGCAGCGGGGTCGAGGTGTCGAGCATCCGCTTGTGGGAGGGGGAGGAGGAGGTGGTCTCGTCCTCGGTGCCGTGGAAGCGGCTCGAGCTCACCGCGGCGCTGCTGCTCCAACTGCTGGCCCTCGCCCTGTTCGCCCTGGTGCTGGCCCGGCCCTTCTTCCGCGAGGCCACCCTGCTCGGCCCCCACACCGTCCTCGTCGTCGACACCTCCGGTTCGATGGCGCAAGCGGGCCGAATCGACACCGCCCGCACCGAGCTGGTCGAGCTGGTGGGGGAGGCGTCGACCGACAAGCTGGTCTCCATCGTCGAGGCCGGGCCCCGGGCCAGGGTGCTCGCCGCCTTCTCCCGGGACGCCGGCACCCTCACCGAGATCGCATTGGGGATCGAGGCCGGGGGAGGAGCCTCCGATCTGGAGGGGGCGATCCGCCTGGCCCGGGGGCTGGCCACCCCGGACCGTCCCACCACGATGCTGATCCTCAGCGACGGCGGGGTCGAGGGCACCATGACCGAACCGGTCACCGACGCCCGCCATCTCCGCTTCGACACCGTCGACGACAATCTGGCCATCACCGGGTTCGGGACCGGCACCGTCGGGGAAGGGGTCGCCAGGGTTTTCGTCGAGGTCGCCTCGTTCTCGGGGAGCCCGGTGACCGCCTCGGTGGCGGTCACGGTGGATGGTCTCGATGTCGGCACCGTCGCTCTCGATCTCACCCCCGGAGAGAGCGGGCGCCGGCTCTTCCCCATCGACGCCGGCCCCGGCCAGGTGGTCGAGGCGGCGCTCCTCGGCGGGCCGGACGGCAACCCGCTCGACGACACCGCCTCGCTGGTGCTCGGCGGAGCGGCCCGACTGGTGGTGGCCACCACCGGCGAGGGATCCCCTTTCCTCGACGCCCTGCTCGCCGCCACCCCGGGGGTGGTCCGACCGGCGGGCACCCCTCCCGACATCGTGGTGATGGACGGCGGCGACGCCTCCACCATCGACCGGCCCACCTGGGTGATCCGGCCCGAGACGGCGCCCGATGGCGTCGACATCCTGGGCAGGCTCGACAACCCCGTGATCACCTTCACCCTGCCGGGCGAGCCACTGCTCGAAGGCCTCGACCTGTCGACGGTGGCCATCGCCGAGGCCGACATCGTTTCCGCCGAAGGATGGATCCCCATCGTGGCCGCAGGCGACGTGCCCCTGGTGCTGCTCGGTGATGTCGACGGGCACCGGGTGGTCTACTTCACCTTCGACCCGGTGCGGTCCAACCTCCCCGTCCAGGTGACCTTCCCGGTGCTGGGGGCGCGGCTGATCGACTGGCTGGCCGGGAGCAGGATCGGCGCCGAGGCGATCGCCGACGCCGGTGTCCCCATCCTGGTGGCGCCCCCGGCGGGAGCATCCACGGTCATCACCACCCCGGCGGGGGAGATGGTCGAGCTCGACGACCAGGTGCTCGAGTACGCCCGCACCGAGCAGCCGGGCATCTACGAGGTGTCGTACCTCGACCCGGACGGAGAACGGGTCGGGGGGGCGCTCGCCACCCGACGCTTCGTGGTTGCCGAGTCGGCGGCGACCCCGAGGGACATCGCCGTCACCGAGCCGGAGCGGGTCGCCCTCGGCGACGCCACCCTGATCCGGGAGTGGGCGCCGCTGATGCTCGGGCTACTGCTGGTGCTGGTGCTGGTCGAGTGGTGGGTCGCCTTCGGGCGGCCCCGCCCATGGCGGAGGTCGGCGACCGCATGACCTTCGAGGCTCCCTGGCTGTTGCTGCTCTTCCCGCCCGCCGCCGCCGTCGTGTGGGTGGTGGCGAGGAGGGGCCACCGGGTGGTGCCGGTCCGGCAGCAGCGGATGGCGGTGATCATCCGGTTGATCGGGATTGCCCTGCTGGTGCTGGCCCTGGCCCGGCCGATGGCGGTCACCGGGTCCTCGGCGAGGAGCGTGGTGTTCCTGGTTGACCGGTCCGCCTCGATCACGTCGTCGATCGTCACCGCCCAGGACGCCTACATCGCCGCCGCCCTCGAGGAGGCGGGGGAGACCGACCGGACCGCCGTCGCCGTGTTCGGGCGGGATGTCCGGCTCGACTCCGCCCTCTCGGCGGATGCCACCGCCCGCCCCATCCGCACCCTGGTCGCATCGGATGCCACCGACCTGGCGACCGCGCTGCGGGCGACCGCCGCCGTGCTCCCCACCGAGGGATCGCGCCGCATCGTGGTCCTCACCGATGGGGTCGAGACCGTGGGCTCGGCCCGGTCGGTGATCGGCCAGCTGGCCGACGCCGGCATCGCGGTCGACACCGTGGTCCTCGAGGGTGGCCTGTCGTCCGACGCCCAGATCGCCTCGGTCGACGCCCCGGTCACCGCCCGTCGGGGAGACGACGTCCCGGTGCGGGTCGAGGTCCGCTCCAACGGCTCTGGCCCGGCCACGGTGACCGTCGACGCCGGCGGGGAGCAGCAGACGGTGGAGGTCGATCTGGTGCCGGGGATCAACCAGATCGACGTCACCGTGCCCGCGGTAGAGCCCGGCGTGCTCGCCGTCGACGCCACGGTGGACGCCTCCTTCGACGCCATCGCCGAGAACGACCGGGGCCAGGCCCTGGTCCACGTCATCGGGCCCGCCCAGGTGGCGGTGGTGGAGGGCCGTCTGGGTGAGGGCGACGACGTGGCTCGGGCGCTCGAGGCGGGCGGGATCGGCACCGGGGTGCTCACCGCCATCCCCTCCGCCGACCTGCTCCTCCGCTACGACGGCCTCGTGCTGGTCAACGTCCCGGCACCGCCCGACACCGTCGCCGCCGACCTGGCCTCCTTCGTCGAGGACCTGGGCCGGGGCCTGGTGGTGATCGGAGGCGACCAGTCGTACGGGCTGGGCGGCTACCAGGACACCGATCTCGAGGCGCTGCTCCCGGTTACCAGCGACCCCGACGACCTGATCCGCCGCCAACCCATCGCCGAGGTGTTGGTGATCGACACCTCGGGGTCGATGGCGGCGTGCCACTGCGACGGGGTGAGCGAGCACGACCCGTCGATGGCGGGCGGGATCAACAAGACCGACATCTCCCGGGCGGGCGCCGGGCTCGCCATCGACGCCCTCTCCGACACCGACCGGGTGGGGGTCCTCGCCTTCACCTCAGGCACCCGGTGGGCGCTTCCCCTGGACACCAAGCCGGGGAGCACCGAGGCGGCGCAGGCCCTGGCCAGCCTGGTCCCCGCCGGCGACACCGAGATCTCGCCTGCGCTGCGCGAGGCGCTGGCCGTGCTCCGGGAAGCCCCCGAGGAGATCAAGCACATGGTGCTGTTCACCGACGGCTGGGGCGACGATCCCGATCTGCTCGCCGCCGCCGAGGAGATCGCCGGGGCGGGGATCACGCTGTCGGTGGTGGGCACCGGCGAGGGGACCGGGGAGCAGCTGCGCCGGGCGGCGGCCGTGGGCGGGGGCCGCTTCTACGCCGGGGCGGATCTCAACTCGGTGCCCGAGGTGTTCGCCGAGGAGACGCTGCGGGTGGCCCGGCCGCTGGTGGCGGAGGGGTCGTTCCTGCCGGCGTTGGGGGTGGTGTCGCAGGTGACGTCGGGGATGACCTCGGCGCCGCCGCTGGGTGGCTACATCCTGGCCCGCCCCAAGCCGACCTCGGCGGTGGCGTTGGAGATCGGGCCCGGCGACCCGCTGCTGGCGAGCTGGCAGCGGGGCCTGGGTCGGGTCACGGCGTGGACCTCGGACGCCACCACCCGCTGGTCGGCGGACTGGGTCGCCTGGGAAGGGTTCGTCGACTTCTGGGGCCGGGTGGTGGGCGATGTCCTGCCCGCCGGCCGGGAGGCCCCGCCCGAGGTCAGGCTGGACGGTGGCAGGCTGCAGGTCACCTACCGGGCCGACGTCTCCCTCGATGCGGTGGCGGTGGCCCAGGTGCGCGACGCCTCCGGCGAGGTCACCGCGGTGCCGATGCCGCGCGTGTCCGAGGACCGGTTCGAGGTCTCGGTGCCGATGCCGCAGACCGGCGCCTACTGGGTGGCGGTGCGGGTGGACGGCCCCGACGGTCTGGTCGCTTCGGGGAGCAGCGGGGTGGTGGCCGCCTACGCCGACGAGTTCGCCTTCCGCGATCCCGACCCGACCCTGGCCGCCGACATCGCCGACCGCACCGGCGGGCGGGTCGATCCCGACCCGGCGGCGGTGTACGAGGCTGCCCCCAGCCGGGGCGATGCCGGGCTGGAGCTGTGGCCGTGGCTCACCGGGCTGGCGCTGGCGCTGTTCCTGGTCGACGTCGCCCTACGCCGGCTGGTGGTCCGCAGGGGCGACCTCACCGAGTGGAAGCGGGCCGTGATCCCGGCGGCCTCCCAGCCGGTCAAGCCGGTGGCCAAACCCCCGATGGGTGCGCCGGAGGAGACCCGACCCGAGCGCGACATCCTCCCCGAGGAGGAGACCCTGGCCCAGTTGCTCCGCCGCAAGCGCCAGTAGGCGACTGCGGCACGCCAGGTGACTCCTGCACGCCACGCGAACTCCGGCACGCAATACAAACTTTGAGCGCCTCACACCGCCGAGCAGCGTGACACGCTCAAAGTTCGCTTGGCGAGCACCCTCCGACCGCGACCACGTCGGGTGAGAGCCCGAGTCGAGTGAGGTCGGCTCGGATCTCGGCGAGGTAGATCGGGTTCATGGCCACCACCAGGTCCGGGCGGAGATCGACCAGCTCGTCGGGGGCGACCACCCGGTGGCTGGTGCCGGCCATGAACTTGCCCTGCTTGTGCGGGTTGATGTCGACGACGGCGGCGATTGGGGCGTCGACGGCGCCGAGGAAAGCGACCCCCTTCGACCCGCCGCCCCAGACGACGGTCGTCCCGCCCGGCTCCGCCACCGCCCGAACCCGTTCGGTCCAGTCACGGGTGATGCCGGCGTACTCGGCGGCGAACCGTTCCACCCCGGCCGAGGTGGCGGCGGTGTCGTCCCTCGACCAACCGTCACCCGGCCCGTCGACCGGGCGGGCCTCGAGCAGGAGGTATTGGTCGTCGTAGGCGTAGCGGACGTCGTCGACCTGAAACCCGCTGGCGGCGAACAGCCGGGCCAGCGACCCGGCGGTGAAGTAGGAGCAGTGCTCGTAGTAGACGTCCCAGAAGGCGACCTCGTCGAGCACCCTGGTGGTGTCGGGCAGCTCGAACAGCACCGCGGTGTTGAGCCGGTTCCCGATCGAGCTGCGCACCAGCCGGACGAAGTCGCCCACGGGGGCGATGTGCTCCAGCGTGTGCCGGCACACCACGGCGTCGGCTTCGATCGGCCCGAAGCGGGGGTCGAAGGTGCCGGCGCTCCAGGTGAGGGTCCCGTCCCAACGGGGGTCGATCCGTTCCGGGTGGACGCCGGGGTCGATCCCGATCCCGCGCCCGATGCCCGCCTCGGCCATCATCACCAGGAACTCACCCTTGCCGCACCCGATCTCGACCACGGTCCCGCCGGTGAGCCCGTGGCGGTCCA
>JBPCMS010000089.1:0-12188 GCA_051002015.1 Acidimicrobiia bacterium | reverse complement strand
TGCCGACCGTCGCCACCACCACATATGCGGACACCGTCCCCGCCATGACGTAGGCGAAGGGCGACAGCGCAGACGGTCCGACCACCATGACGATGTCGAACCGCCTGGTGGCCTGATCGGTGAGCTCGCGGAAGGCCTTGCTGGCCAACACGTCGACGGGATCGACATGCGCCGGATCGCCCGGCAGGATCCGGAGGTGGGGGGCGATCTCGGCGCAGCCGTCGATGACCCCCACCACGCCGAGGGCGACCGTGGTGTCGTCGGTGCTGTGGGTGTCGAGGTCCGCCAGCGTGCTCCCGCCCGTCGTCAGGTTCCGGTGGACGGGATTGCCGCCGATCTGGCCGTCGACGAGGAGCACCGAGCGGCCGACGCCCGCCAGGCTGCGGGCCACCTCGAGCACCAGATCGCTCACGCCCTCATCGGGGGCGCCGAGACCGGTGAAGCCGATGGTGGCGGGGCCGCCGAGCTGGGCGATACCCAGCATCGCCGACCGCACCGCCTGCACCCCGTGCTCACGGGCGGCGGCACCCTTGCCCGACCGGGAGCGGCGCTGCGGCACTTCGGCGAGCAGCGGCATCGTCTCCATGTCCCGCGCTACCCACACCGTGCCCTTCAAGCGGCCGGCGAAGATCAACCCTCCCAGCCCGATCAGGGCACCGGCGAGCAACCCGATGGCGCCGGCGAGGAGGGTGGGGATGGGGGCGGGGGTCAGATCCTGGGTGGTCACCTCGGCCAGGTTGTACCGCGCCGTGAGCGAGGTGTCGGTGGCCAGCAGGTCGGTGTACTCGCCGTCGATCTCGAGCAGGCGGGTCTCCGCCGCCGACTTGGCCAGCTGCTCCTCGGGGGTCAGGTAGCTGAGGTCTTCCTGCCCGGTGCCGCCGTTGTCGGTGGCGCCCGGCACCGGATCGCTCTGTGGCGGGTCTATGTCGTTGCGCTGCTCGTTGAGGGTGACCAGGCGGGCCCGCACCTGGTCGAGCTCCTCCTCGATGTCGGCGATGTCCTCCTCGTCGGTCTCGAAGGTGAGGTCGTCCTCCAGCTCGGACACGTTGGCCAGCACGGTGGCGATCTGGCTGTCGATGACGGAGAGCTGTGCCGTCTGTTCGGCGGTGAGCGGCGGTTCCGGCTCGACCACCGGGGCCTTGTCGGCCAGGTCGGCGAGCAGCGTCTCGAGCTCGTCCGCTTCGGTGATCAGCGCCTCGATGCTGCCCTCCACGTCGACCGCGGTGGGGTCGACCGCGATGTAGTTGTCCCGCATCTCGGTTGCTATCGAGATCGCCGCCTCCTGGGACGGGGCCTGGGAGAGGAAGGTCAGGGTGCCGGCGTTGGCGGCGTCCTCGATCAGGAACCCCGGCTGCTCCAGCAGGGCGGCGTTGGCCTCCTCCGCCACCGGCAAGGCGTTCTCGATGACCTCGATCATGGCGGGCGAGCCCTCTGAGCTGGCCCGGGACGGTGCGCCCTCCTCGAGCTCTGGGAGGATGAACTCGACAACGGCGCTTGCGCCCCACCGCGGCTCGATGTTCCCGTTGGTGTAGTTGGCGAACCACACGGCGCCGCCTGCGCCGAGGAGTGCCACGGCCAGGACCACCCACCAGCGGGAGCGGACGATGCGGCGGATGCGACTCAGATCCATACCTTGCGTTCCTGACTGGGGTTCGGTGTGTTGTCGTACGTGGGGGGCCCAATGCCAACCCGCCGGAGGTCGGGTTGGTCAGCGTGCCACCGACCGCGGGGTCTCGCGGTCGCCGGTCAGCCGCCGAGCCCCATGCCGAGCCAAGCTGTGCAGCGTGGCCGCCACCTCGGCACGATCACCTGCAACCGCCAGCTTGGCGAGACGGTCGACCTCGGCGTCGACCATGTCGGCGTCGGGGAGACCAAGGGCAGCCTTGTTGATCTTAGGGTGGTCGCTCGGGCTAAGCGGCCCGTCCGAGAGAACCTCGTGCAGCTTCTCCCCAGCGCGCATCCCGGTGGTCTCGATCACGATGTCGCGGCCCGGAACCAGCCCGGAGAGCCGGATCAGCCGGTTGGCGACGTCGAGGATCCGTACCGGCTCGCCCATGTCGAGCACGAACACCTCGCCCCCCCGGGACATGGCGGCGGACTGCAGGACAAGCTGAACCGCCTCGGACACGGTCATGAAAAACCGGGTCATCCTGGGATCGGTCAGCGTAACCGGGCCGCCGCCGGCGATCTGCCGTATGAAGGTGGGCACCACGCTCCCCCGGCTCCCCAGCACGTTGCCGAAGCGGACCGCGGTGTAGACGCCTGCGGGAGCCTGCTGGGCCGCCGCCTGGGCGAGCATCTCGGCCACCCGCTTCGAGGCGCCCATCACGCTCGACGGATCGACCGCCTTGTCGGTCGAGATGAGCACGAACCGCTCCACCCGGCTGCGCCGGGAGGCCTCGACCACATTGGACGTGCCCACGATGTTGGTCTTCACCGCCTCCTCGGGGCATCGCTCGAGGATGGGGACATGCTTGTGGGCGGCGGCGTGGAACACCACGTCCGGGTGGTGGCGGTCGAAGACCTGGTCGAGGGCCTCCATGTCCCTGATGTCGGCGATCTCGAGCCGTGGCTGACGGCCCGTGGCCGTCCACAGCGAGGTGCTGTCGTGGAGATGCGTCTCATCGTGGTCGAGGGCGATCACGGTGGTGTCGGCGAAGCTGAGGCACTGGCGAACGATCTCGGAGCCGATCGATCCGCCACCGCCGGTGACCAGGATGGTGCGTCCCTCTAGGGACCGGGCAACCGGGGCCAGATCTGTGTCGACGGTGGGGCGGGGCAGCAGGTCGGCCAGCTCGATGTTGCGGATGGCGCCCCCGACGTCGCCCTTGAGCAGGCCATTGAGGTCGGGCACGATACGCAACGCCACGTCGATGGACGAGCAGGAGTCGACCAGCTGGTTCAGCATCTCCTGGGGCGCCGTGGTGGCCACGATCACCTGGTCGATGCGATAGCTACGGACCAGGTCGGGTACCTGGTCGACGCCGGACCACACCGGACGGGAGACGAGCCGCCGGGCCTCTGCGCTCCGCTCGATCCCGACGAAGCCGACGACGTCGAGGGGCGGCTCCAGGTTGGGGGCCTGCCTGGCGAGGACGGCGGCGGGGCGCTCGGTGCCGACGATGAGGACCCGGACCGACGTGCCCTGGTCGACCATCCGCTGGAACGAGAACACCCGGGATCGGAACCGGACCACACCGGTGCCGACCACGGTGAGCATGGCGCCGAGGATGACCACGGAGATCGGGATCGGCTGGCGCATCTCGAAGCCGTTGTGGGTGACGAACAGCACCGAGACGATGAGGAGGCCGGCGACGGCGGACGCCGCCGCCACCCGCAGTGCCTCACCCACCGAGGCGTACTCCCAGACGTGGCCGTAGTTGCCGAAGGCGACGTTGGCGGCCAGGTGGATGATGACGATGAGGGGGAGGATCCGCCAGAAGCCGGGCCACCAGTCGAGGGTGCTGCCCAATCCATCGGCGAAACGGGCGGTGAGCCCGGCCACGTACGCCATGGTGATGATGACGGCGTCGACCAGAGCGAAGCTGACATCGGCACGGAGCCGGGCCATGTTCTGGGCGAGCCTGGTGTGCCATCCGGCGTGACCGTGTTGTCGGTCTCGTTCCCGCTGCATCAACGTCCCCTCAGGATGGCGCCTGCCGACCACGACACCGTCCGCACGGCGTTCAAGGGCAGGAGCCCCCCGGCCGTGCCGGTCCCATGTCCGGCAACAAGGCCGACCCTACCCCCAGGTGGGTACGGTCGCCAGTCCGAAAATGGCCAAGAACGCGATTTGGGTCGCTCGACCCACCCCCGCCCTGTTGGGTAGCGAGGGCACCCGTGGTACCTTCGCACCGCGCCCTCGGTACCCCTTTCGGGTGCCGGCGCGCCGTCTTCCCGGGAGTGCGACCCATGAACCGGCCGGTGATCCTGGTCGCCATCAAGGGTCTCGGAATCGGTGGTGCGGAGAAGCTGATCTCCGAGAGCGCCCGGTTCTGGGACCGCAGCCGATTCGAGTACCGCGTGGTCTACGCCCTGCCCTGGAAGGACCAGCTGGTCGCCCCCCTCGAAGCCCTACGGGTGGAGGTCGACTGTATCGGCACCAAATGGGGTATGACCCCGTCGTCATGGCTACGGCTGCGCCGCTCGGCAGCCGACGTCTCGGTGGTCCATGCCCACCTCCCCGCCATGGGGGCGGTGGCCAGGATCTTCGCCGGCAAACCGGTGATCTACACCGAGCACAACGTCGCCTCGTCGTACCGCTTCCCGGTCCGCTTGGTCAACAGGGTCACGTACGGACGCAACCGCGTGGTCACCGCGGTGTCGGACGCGGTCGCCGCCTCGGTCGCCGGGTATCCGGGCCATGGGGCCAGGGTGGTGCCCAACGGGGTGTCCTGCGACATCGTCCCCGGCGCCGCCGAGCGGGTGCGGGCCGAGCTGGGGCTGGAGCCGGCGGCGCCGCTGGTCGTCCACGTGGGGAACATCAGGCCGCACAAGGGCCACGCCAACCTGGTGGCGGCCATGCCCCGCCTCCTCGCCTCCCACCCCGACGTCACGGTGGTGTCGATCGGTGGGGAAAAGCACGAGGGCGACCTGCCTCGGGTGCGGGCAATGGCGGCTCAGGCCGGTGTCTCGGACCGGCTCCGTTTCCTGGGCAGGCGCCAGGACGCCCTCGACTTCATCGCAGCCGCCGACCTGTTCGCCAACCCTTCCGACTTCGAAGGCCTCCCCGTCGCCGTGCTCGAGGCGATGGCCCTCTCCCGACCGGTGGTGGCCACCGCCGTCGGCGGGGTACCGAGCCTGATCATCGACGGCGAGACGGGGGTACTGGTTCCCCCCGGCGATCCCGAGGCGCTCGCCTCGGGGATCGCTCGAATCCTCGACGACCCCGCACGGGCGGGCGAGCTCGGCGCCGCCGGGGCCAAGGTGGTGGAGCGGGACTACTCGCTGGAGGCGATGGTGCGGGCGTTCGAGGCGATGTACGACGAGGTGCTCGGTGGCTGACGGCTCCATCACCGTCCGCCCCTTCGAGGACCCCGATCTCGACCCGGTCCTCGACCTGATGCGGCTCTCGCTCGGTGAGTCGGCCGTGCTTCAACGCACCCCCGAGCTGTTCGCCTGGAAGCACTTCGCCAACCCGTTCGGCCGCTCGATCATGCTCGTCGCCGAATCGGGCGGCCGGATCGTGGGGCTGCGCGCCTTCATGCGCTGGGAGCTGGTCACCCGGCGGGGCGAGCCGCTCCGCTGCGTGCGGGCGGTCGACACCGCCACCCACCCCGATCACCAGCGACGGGGCATCTTCAAGGCCCTCACCTTGGCCGCCCTCGACCACGCCAGGGAAGACGACGTCGACCTGGTGTTCAACACCCCCAACCCCAAGTCTGGCGCCGGGTACCTGGCGATGGGATGGCGGCAGGTCGGCCAGCTCGGGGTGATGGCCGCCCCGGGGCTACGCCGTCCGCTGGCCAAGGCCCCTGCCGACGGTGTCCCCGACCCCGCCCGATGGGTGGCGCAGGCGCGGGCCCTGCGCCACGCCCCGATGGCCGGCATCGAGGACCGCCCGGCGCGGGGTCTGCGCACCCGGCGCACACCCGGCTACCTGACATGGCGGTTCTCCGGGCACCCCATCGCCCGCTACGGCGCGGTGGAGACCGGCTCGTCTACGGCCGTCGTGCGGGCAAATGTGCGCTCGGGGTGGCGGGAGCTGGTCCTCTCCGACGTGTTCGGGCCCGACCCGGGCCGGGCAATCAGGGCCACGGTGTGGCGCAACCGGGCGGCGTATCTGGCCACCTGGTTCTCGGAGGGATCGCCCGAAAGGGCCGCCGCGGTGCGTAGCGGTGTGCTGACGGTCCCGAAGGTGCGTACGCTGACGCTCGTGGCCAACCCGCTGCGACCCATCGACGCCCGCATCTCGTCGCTAGACGGCTGGGATCTGGCGTCCAGCGATCTCGAGCTCCTGTGATGGTGGTCGGCTGATGCTCGTTCTGGTGCCAATGGTCGGTGGTCTCACCCTGGTCGTCGGCTACGCCATCGCCATCGCAAACTCGCACGAGCACGTGTCGGCCTTCGGTGTCGCCGTGGTCGCAACCGTCATCGTCGGGATGATCGCCATGAGCGTCGGCACCAAGGAAGACAAGAGATGGTTGCCGGCGATGATCATGGCCGGGTTCACCGGCAAGTTGGTCGCCTCCACGGTGCGCTGGTGGGTGCTGGTCGACTTCTACGACGGCTCCGGCGACGCCATCGGCTACCACAAGCTCGGCAGCGAGTACGCCCACCTGTGGCGGTCGTTCCGGCTGCCGCCGATGGAGCTCGGCACGGAGGCCATGGAGGCCGTCGCCGGGCTGGTGTACGTGCCCTACATCCCGAACTTCCTGGGCGGGTTCTACATGTTCGCCACCCTGGCGTTCATAGGCCAGATCTTGTGCTACATGGCGTTCCGCAACGCCACGGTGCCCCGCCGGCTCAAGCTGTACGCCGTCGCCATCTTCTTCGCCCCAACCGTCGTGTACTGGCCGTCGAGCATCGGCAAGGAGTCGGTGATCATGTTCGGGCTGGGGATCGCGGTGTACGGGATCTCCAAGCTGCTCGCCGCCGGGGACACCGGCTCCCTGTTCACGATCGCCATCGGTTCGGCGATCGTCGCCGTGATCCGGCCCCACGTGGCGGCGATGGTGGCCGCCGCCGCAGTGTTCGCCCTCGCCTTCTCCAAGGGAAGTGGGGTGGCGCTGATGCGCCGCAAGCGGGCCACCCTGCTCACCCTGTCCCTGATCGGGCTCGCCGTCCTCACCCTGGTGAGCGCCTCGAACTTCAACATCAGCCTCGAGACGGGCATCGAGGGGCAGATCGGTGAGCTGGTGACGTCGGTCGAGGAACAGACCACCACCGGGGGATCGTCGGTGACCGGCGAGTTCATCTCCAGCCCGATCGACTTCCCCGAGGTCACCCTGCGGGTGTTGTTCCGGCCCCTGCCCCACGAGGCGGACAATGCCACCACCCTGGCCAGCAGCTTCGAGGGCGCCGCCATGCTGGCGCTGTTCCTGTGGCTGCTCATCCCCATGATCAAGCGGGGCTACCGGGCGCGGCGCGACCCCTACATGCTGTTCTGCATGATGTTCACCCTCGAGTTCATCATCGCCTTCTCGTCGTTCCTCAACCTGGGGCTGCTCGCCCGGGAGCGGTCGCAGGTGTGGCCGTTCTTCCTGGCCATGATCGTGGCGCTGGGTTTCCGGCCCCCTGACGAGCCCGACAAGGCAGACGCCGCCGTCGGTGATCTCCCCGAGCCGGCGATGTGGGCCCCGGACCCGGTCCCGGCCCATCACGGTGCGGTCCCGCTGCGGCCCTGACGGTCAGCGCTCCCCGCCACCGAGGAACCCGAACCTGCCGAGGGCGGCCACGATCGCCAGCATCACCAGCGCCAGGGTCACCACGGCCGCCGGCCCCTCCAGCGCCCCCGCGGTGACCACCACAACCGACACCAACACCACCTGGACCGCGGCCATCATCAGGATCAGCTTCCACACCGGCAGGCCGCGCCGGTGGAGCTGGTCGTAGAGGTGACCGCGGTCGCCGGCGAACATCGGCGCCCTGGTGACCCTACGCCGCACCAACGTCACCACCAGGTCGATCACGATGATCCCGAGCACCCCGGCAACGGTGAGCAGCGACCACACCGAGGCAGGCAGGGCGGCGTCTGCCATCCCGTAGGCCAGGAACACGCCCACCGTGTACGATCCGTTGTCGCCGAGGAACAGCTTGGCGGGCGGCCAGTTCCAGATCAGGAACCCGAGCAGCGCCGCCGCCAGGATGATCCCGAAGGCGACGTCGGTGCCGTCGACGGCGGCGAGCACCGACAGCCCGAGTGCGGAGACGGTGCTCACCGAGCTCACCAGGCCGTCGAGCCCATCGAACAGGTTCACCGCGTTGATCGCCACCACCACCAGCAGGATGGCGACGATGGTGGCGGCGGCGCCATCACCGAACCCGGCGGCGTTCGAGGTGAGGACCAGGACGGAGGCGATACCGACCTCGACAACGAGGCGGAACACCGGGGTCAGCCCGAGGCGATCGTCGATCATGCCCAAGACGAGGGCGAGCGCCGAGGCGGCGAAGAGTCCGCGGTCGAACCCCGACGAGGCGATCAGCCCGAGGTGGACGGCGACCAGCACCGCCACCCCACCCAGGGGGACCACGGCGCCCTTGTGCGGCTTCAGCTCGCCCTCGGGTAGGTCGACCATCCCCAGCCGGGGACCGAAGCGGATCAGCGACGCCCCCACCAGGAAGGCGGCGACCAGGGTCAGCGGGGCGACCACGTCAGCACCTGTGAGACCTCGCCCCGGTGGATCTCGACGGCTCCGGAGGGCACGAACCCCATCGACTCGTAGGCGGCGACCGCCCCCTGGTTGTGGCTCCCCACCACCACCCGCACCCCGGCGACGCCCCTGCCCTCCATGGCGGCCAGGAAACGCTCCCCGAGGGCCGATCCCAGCCCCCGGCGGCGAGCCCCGTAGTCGACCGCCATCGACAGCAGCTCGGCAGGGACCTGGTTGGCGCCGCCGCCATAGCGCAGGGTCTGCCAGGCGCGGCGCAGCACCGCCGGGCGGGCCAGCCGGGGGGCGGCGGCCAGCGCGGCGCCGGCGCCATAGCGCCGCACGAAATGGCGGTAGAAGGTGCCGGTGTCGGTGACCCCGGCGACGAAGCCGACCGGGCGCCAGGTCCCGTCGGCTACCAGGACGATTGCGTTGTCCCATCCGATCAGCGCCGTGTACAACCGCTCCATCACCCCGCTCCCCAAGCTGGGGAGAAACCCGGTCTCGATCGCCTCGGCGTGGAGGCGGGCCAGGTGGGGAACATCGGCGAGGGTGGCGGGGCGGATCACCGGGGCCTCGACCTGGGGGGCGGCCGCCAGCACCGGGCCGATCCCCTTCCGCTTGGCGACCGCGTGGTAGGTGGAGAACACGGTGTGGACGATCCGGTCTTCGTCGAATTCGGCGTGCGCCTTGGCTCGGCTCGCCTTCCCCATGGCCGCCATCGCCGCCGGGTCGTCGCCGATGGCGGTGATGGCGGCCGACAGGGCGGCGGGGTCTGCGACCGGAACCAGCCGACCGGTAGCCCCGTCCTCGACCACCTGGCGGCACCCGCGGATGTCGGTGGCGATCACCGGCAGCCCCATGGCGGCGGCCTCCATGGCGGCGCGGGGGAAGCCCTCGCGGTGCGAGGCGAGCACGAAAAGGTCCATCGCCGCATACCAGCGGTCCACGTCGGTACGCATCCCCAGCAGCCGCACCCCGGCCGCCTCCGCCCTGGCGGCGAAGTCGGCGCCGAGCGCATCGTGTTTCTCGGGATCGTCGGGGCCGATGGCGACCACGGCGTAGCGGTCGGGCAGCATCGCGGCCGCCTCCACCAGCTCGGGATAGCCCTTCTCGGCGACCAACCTCCCCACCGCTCCGATGAGGACCTGGTCGTCGGTGACACCCAGCTCGGCCCGAGCGGTGCGCCGTTCGGTTGCGTCGAACCGGGAGGGGTCGAAGCGGGTCAGGTCGACCCCATTACCGAGCAGGGCGGTGCGGTGCCTGCGGGTGATGCGGTAGCGGTTCATCAGCTCGAGGTCCTCGATGCTCTGCACCAGCTCGGCGTCGGAGAACCGGGAGGCGATCCCCTCGGCCAGGTACACCGCCAGCCGCTTGGCGGGACGGTCGTCCTCGGTGGCATAGAGACCGTGCACCGTGTTCACCACGATGGGGACACCGGCCAGCCTTCCCACGATCCGCCCATACAGACCGGGCTTCGGGTTGTGGGTATGCAGGATGTCGACCTTCTCACGACGCAGGATCCGCCACAGGTCGAGGGCGGCGCGCAGATCGGCGCGCAGACCCCAGCCCCGCGACGAGGTGGGGAGGGGGATGTGGCGGATGCCCACCTCTTCGAGCTCGGACACGTACGGACCAGGGGCGCTGATCCCGATGGTGTCCCAGCCGAGCCGCTCCGCCGCCGTCATCTGGGGCAGCACCAGGTAGCGCAGGCTGAGATCGATGGTGGTGAGGTGGGCCAGCTTCACCATGGTCAACCTCCCCCGTCCGTAAGCTCGGTGGTGAGGAGCTCGTGGTAGCGGTCGATTGCCGTGGCCAACCGGTACGAGGCGTCGACGTGCTCCCGGGCCCGCTCCCCCAGCGCGGCCAGCCGCTCCCGGTCGATGGCGAACGCCACCAGGGCGGCGGCGGCGGCGGTCCGGTCCCCGGGTGCGACCACCACCCCGGTCTTGTCGTCGATCACCGCCTCGGCGCAGCCCCCCACGTCGTACACGATTGCGGGCACCCCGGCCGCCGCTGCCTCGAGCACCACCCCGGGGAGGCCCTCCGAGCGCGAGGTCTGGAGCAGGACGTCGGCCCAGGCCAGGTGGGGAACGACGTCCTCCACCGAGCCGAGGAGCTCGACCCGGTCGCCCAGACCGGCGGCGGTGACGGCATCCGACACCTCGCCTGCCTGCGGCCCCGAGCCGAGGATGCGCACCTCGACCGGCACCGCGGCTGCGGCGGCGGCGACCACCGCCACCGCGGCGACGGGATCCTTCTCGGTGGACAGCGCCCCGATCACCACGATCCGCAGTTCATCGCCCGGCGACTCCTTCGGTGTGTCAAAGAAGCGGTCGGGGACCCCGGTGGGGGCGATCCTGATCTTGTCGGGGGGGACCCGGAGCGATTCGACCAACGGCTGCGCCGTCGCCGCCGCCACCGAGAACACCCGGTCGGCCCCGGCCAGGATCAACGAGCGGAGCCGGGCATGCCGCTTGCTCCTGATCCAGAACATCGGGTCGCCGATGCTGACCACCACCAGCCGGGGCCGCCGCCACAGGCTGCGCACCGTCATCGTGGTGTACTGCACCGATGGCCCTCCGTAGGCGAGGACGATCTCCGGCTTCCAGAGGTGGAGCCGGCGCCGCAGACCGGTGAGCACCCTCCGATCGAGCCTTCCCAGATCCTCGGGGGCCACCGCGGCAACCAGCTCGGCGTCGATGCGGGGCGGCCGGGTGCTGCCGCTGAGGGCGAACAGCCTGGTGTCCCAGCCCCGCTCGGCCAGCCCGGAGGCGAGGGTCTCCCCGAACACCTCGGCTCCGCGGCGTCGATCGCTGGACACCACCACGGCGAGCCGGGCACGGCGGGGCAGATGCGGGGTCACGAGGCTTGGCGCTCCAGATGGCTTGCGGTCGAGCGGGTTGGGCGAGGCTAGTGGCTCGGCGAACCGGGAATGTTCCCGGCTCCGTTAGCCTTTCCCAGACGCATGCCCATCGACGACCTCTACCGCGACGTCATCCTCGACCACTACCGCAACCCTCGAAAGCGGGGGCGGTTCAACCATGGCGCCATCCACGCCGACGGCCAGAACCCCTCGTGCGGCGACGAGTTCGGGGTCGACCTGGTGATCGGCAACGGGGTCATCGCCGACATCGCCACCCAGGGACAGGGCTGCTCCATCTCCCAGGCGTCCGGCTCGATGATGGCCGATGCGGTGGTCGGGCTGACCGTAGACGAGGTGCGCGACCTCGCCTCGCGCTTCAAGCGGATGATGTCGATCACCGAGGGGGAAAACCCGGTGGACCCCGATCGCCCCGGCGCCGTGCTCGGCGACCTCGAGGCACTGCAGGGCGTGCGCAAGTTCCCGGTGCGGATCCGCTGCGCCGATCTCGCCTGGGCCACGCTCGAGGACGCTGTCGATCAGTGGGAGTCGGCCCCGGGCGTCTGAGGCACCCCGCTCGACCAACATCAGCGGATTACGTGTCACCACAACACCCAGCAACCTCAGGTTCAACATCAGCGAATCGCGTGTCATGGCGACACCCAGGACCCTCAGGTTCGCCGTGCTGGCCTTCTATCGCCGAACTTCAGCGGATTGGTACTCGCCAGGGGTACGTAGAACCTTAGGTTCGCCGCAAACGGCCGCCGCTCGACCAACATCAGCGGATTACGTGTCGTGGCGACACCCAGCAACCTCAGGTTCAACATCAGCGGATTACGTGTCACCACGATACGCAGGAACCTTAGGTTCGCCGGAACCAGCCCTCTAGTCGATGATTCCGCCTTGCGTCATGCGCTCCAGATCGAGCAGCTCGGCCACCTGATCGGCGCTGAGCCACCCCTTCTCCACCACGACATCGCCGACGTTGCGCCCGGTGGCGAACGCCTCCTTGGCCG
>JBPCMS010000088.1:0-23648 GCA_051002015.1 Acidimicrobiia bacterium | reverse complement strand
GCAGGCAGAAGGGAACCGGTCAGCTCGGCCGGCTCGACCCCGAGGACCCTGGCCAGCCGCTCGATGGTGGCGGCGTCGGGTTGGCGCTCCCCGCGTTCGAGGGCGGCGACCACGGTCGCCGTCGTGTTGAGGCTCGTGGCAAGCTGGCCCCGTGATCGGCCGAGGGCGAGCCTGCGCCGCTTGATGGTCTCGCCGAGTTGGCTCATGGAGACTCCGAAGTGATCCTCAAGGATATCCCACATCGGGCGCTTCACCGTGACCGGAGCCCTCCGGCCGGAACGATGCCGATCGGTGCGTCGCCGGGGCGGGTAAGTTAGGGGGGCGCGGACAGAGGATGCGAATGGCTGAAACCAAGCTGATGGTGTGGATCGACCAGGATCTGTGCACCGGGGACGGGATCTGCGAGGAGATCTGCCCCGATGTCTTCCTCGGGCGCGACGACGGTCTGTGGGTGGTCAAGGAGGAAGCCTCGCACTTCGGCACCACGACCATCTTCGACGGCAAGGCGGCGCCCGACGGATCACGGGGTGTGGCCAGGGTCCCCGACAAGCTGATCGACGACGTGGTCGAGGCGGCTACCGAGTGCCCCGGTGAGTGCATCATGATCGAGCCGTACGACGCCGAGGTCATGGCCAGCCGCGGCGCTTGAGCCCCGGCGACGGCATCGCATAGGCTGGCCGCGGTGCCGGTCAGCTGGTGATGTACTGCTCGAGCTGGTCGATCAGGGACTGCTGATCGCTGATGTGGTTCTTCACCACATCGCCGATCGAGATCACCCCCACCACCTTGTCCCGGTGCATCACCGGGAGGTGGCGGACCCGCAGTTCGGTCATCATCGCCATGCATTCGGCCACAGACACGGTGGGGCCCACCGTGTGCAGTTCCGAGGTCATGATCTCGGACACCGCGGTCGTCCGGGAGAGCCGCTCGAGCAGGATCACCTTGCGGGCGTAGTCACGCTCCGAGACGATCCCGACCAACCGCTCACCGTCCATCACCAGCAGGGCACCGACCCCGTGCTCGGCCATCGCCGCCAGCGCGTCGTAGACGGTGCTGTCCGGAGCCACCGACCAGACCTCCCTGCCCTTCACCGCCAGGATCTGAGCAACCGTCGCCGACAAACGGACTCCTTTCCTTCGTCGACCCAATGTACCAAGCGGAGCCCTTCACGTGGGGGCATGCTTGGATGGAGCCACACCGATGTCCGATCCCCTGACCGATCCCCGAACCGGCCAGAGAGCCGGCAGGAGCCGCCAGCGGCTCACCGCCACCGTCACCGACCTGGAGGTGGTGCGCCAGCGCGCCTATCTGGTGGGCGTCGTGCTCGGTGACGCCGACCGGGGCGAGGCCGAGAACAGCCTGCGTGAGCTGGGTCTGCTGGCTGCCACCGCAGGGTCGGATGCGGTGCACAGCCTGCTGGTGCGACGCCACCGCGCCGACCCGGCGCTGCTCATCGGCTCCGGCAAGGCGGCGCAGATCGCCGCCGAGGTTGCCGCCCTCGACGTCGACGTCGTGGTGTTCGACAACGCGCTGTCCCCCGCCCAGCAGCGCAACCTGCAGCAGCGCTTCCATGTCGACGTGGTCGACCGGGTGGCGCTGATCCTGGACATCTTCGCCCAGCACGCCACCAGCCACGAGGGACGCATCCAGGTCGAGCTGGCCCAGCACCGCTACCGGTTGCCCCGGCTGCGGGGGAGGGGGGTTGAGATGAGCAGGCTCGGCGCCGGGATCAACACCAGGGGCCCCGGCGAGACCAAGCTGGAGACCGACAGACGCCGCATCCTGGAGCGGGTCGACCGGCTCGAGGCCCAGCTGAGACGGTCGCGCCGCTCCCGCGCCACCAACACCAAGGCGAGGAAACGGTCGGAGATCCCGGTGGTGTCGATGGTTGGCTACACTAACGCCGGCAAGTCGACGCTGTTTAACAAGCTCACCGACGCCGGAGCGCTGGTCGAGGACCGCCTCTTCGCCACCCTCGACTCGACGGTGCGCCGGCGTCGGCTCCCCAACGGGCGGTCGGTCCTGTTCAGCGACACGGTCGGTTTCGTCCGCAGGCTCCCTCACGAGCTGGTCGAGTCGTTCCGGTCGACCCTCGAGGAGGTGAACCAGGCCAGCCTGCTCCTCCATGTGGTCGACGCCTCCGACCCCGACCCCGACGGCCAGATCGCCGCCGTCGGGGAGGTGCTCCGCCAGATCGGCGCCGGCACCATCGACGAGCAGGTGGTGATCAACAAGATCGACGTGGCCGAGCCCGCCTTGGTGGAGCGGCTGGGGGCGATCCACCCCGATGCGGTGGCCGTGTCGGCGCTCACCGGGGCCGGCATCGACGAGCTGGTCGAGGCCATCGCCGCCCGGCTCGAGGGAACCACCACCGAGATCGATGTCGTCGTCCCCTACCACCGCGGCGACGTGGTCGCCAGGCTGCACCAGACGGGTGAGGTGCTGGGCGAGGACCACGTCGCCGGCGGCACCAGGCTCAAGGTGAAGCTGCCCAAGATCGACGCCGACCGGTTCCTGGAGTTCGCCGACCGTTGACCGGCCGCCGTTGGCCGGTCACATCACGTCGAGCTACGCAGGTGCGGTGCGAGTGGAGTGACCTCAGCGAGGAGGATCACCCTGTCGCCGTAGAAGTGGACGAAGGCGCGGAGGAGCACCTTCTCCGCGGGGCCCGCGGCTTCGGGTACCTCGCCGCCGAACATGTGGGCGATCTCGTCGGCGTCGTGCCGTACCCGGAACTCGTGGAGGCCCTCGCCCAGCGGTTTCAGCCACTCGGTACGGGCAAGGTCGATCCCTCGCATCGACAGCACGCGCTCGATGGCAGCGTCGAGCGCGATGAACTTGAAGTCCCACAGGCCGTCGATGAAGCGTCGGAAGGGAATAGTTCCGTCATCGGCCACAAAGGGTTCGGGCGTCCACCTTCCCGCCATCGGACAGCCACCGGCGTGACCATCGCAGCCGCTGCTGCGTTCCGCGCCGATCCACTCACCAGGTGTTCAAGGTGTACCACCTGCGCCAGTCTCCTGACGTTGGTGACTGACCCGGTCGGTTGCCGCGGAGGCATCAGCCATGCACCGCCGGGCGCTTGCGCCCAAGCTCGGAGATCTCCCAAGTCCCCCGTGGTGAGCCTGACACCATCTCGCCCCCCTCGACCAGCTTGAGGCGCACGAACTGAGCCCGGTTCTTCCACCGCACAACTCCGGTGGACAGCTTCTCGCGGTCCACATCCGTCAGCTTTGGGTCGAGTTCCTTCTCGACCAGTGCAATCACCTCGCTCGTCGGGCCCCGACCACCCATCTGCTTCAGGGCACGGAGAATCGCGACCTCGTACTCCGGCTCGGGAAGCATCGAACCCTTCGGTGCTCGGGTGCGCTTCTTGCCCGACTTGGAACTCGGTGACCCAGCCCGCCTCCGGGTCATGGGCGCTCGGGCACCGGAGGTCTGTGCCGCGCCGGCAGCCAGCTCCGGCTACAAGGGCTCTCTACAAGATACGTTGTCACTGCGCAAGGTGAGTTGTGTGCCAGCGACCTTCGCCCCGGCCGCCGTTGGCCGGTGTCACATCACGTCGAGAACCCCGCCGTCCGGCTCGGGTCCATCCGCAGACCTTCCCAGCTCGGCGTCGCGTCGCTCCACGGCGGTCGGCATCAACGCGGCCACATAGATCACCTGGATGGCGAGGGCGGCGATCCCCGCCAGGGACAGCCCCAGCTCGACCGGGATGGCGGGGACGATGGGGAGCAGGGCGCCGATGACCCAGGCGATCTGGAACATGGTCTCGCTGTTGGTGAAGGCCCTGCCCCGGGCATCCATGGGGACCGCCGACTGGAGCAACCCGTCGAACCCGAACTTGGCGGTGCCCCAGGCGAGACCGGCGGCGGCGGCCAGCGCCGCAGCCGCCGGCAACCCGAACGCCTGGGCGGCGACGAAGGCGGCGCCCGCCTCCAGCGCCAGCCCGGTCATCACCATCGGCTCCTCGGCGAGGCGTCGCTCCAGCAGCGGGGTGAGCATCGCCGCCACCAGGTAGCCGAGACCACCCGCCGCGATCAGGAACCCGAAGTCGACGGCGCCCGCATCTGCGTCGCGGAAGGCGAAGGCGACCAGCAACATCAGGTAGCCGTTGAGGAACCGCACGGCGGCGGTGGCGAACCGGGCGAGCCGGGCCGGCCGGGGGATGGCGACCCGTTCCCTTCCGTGGCGGGGGCTGCGGGCAATGTCGATGACGGGGAGGTGCCCGGCGGCGAGCGCCGACCACGCATAGACGATGGCGGCCAGGATCAGCCCCAGCCACGGGGCGTCCAGCCATCCCGCCAGCACCCCCAGCGGGGCGACGACGGCGCCGCCAAGCACCCCCAGCCTGGCGATGTGGGCATTGCCGGACACCAGCTCTTCACGTCTCTCCAGCACCACCGGGAGCACGCTCGACCGGCTGATCCCGTGGAAGCGGGAGAGCACCAGCAGGGTGAAGGCGAGCGGGAAGAGCACCACCGAGTCGAGGGCCAGCCCCATGGTGAGGGCGATGACGGCCCGCAACGACGAGCTGAGCACCATCCCGCTGCGATAGGCGCCGGGGAAACGCTCGTAGACCCGGCCGAGAAGGGGCCCGAGCACGGCGAACGGGGCCAAGGTGATCAGCAGGTAGACCGCCATGTTCTGCCGGGCCTCGGTGGAGGGCACCGAGAAGAAGAGGGTGCCGGCGAGGGCGAGGGCGACCAGGGTGTCGCCGGCGACCGACCCGGCGTGCGAGGAAGCCAGCCGGGAGAACCCCGCCCCGCGCGACCCGAACGTGGCCGCCACCCGGCTGGCGACGATCACCGAGGAGGTGCGGACCGCCCGACCCAGCCGGCGGCGGCGTTGCTGCCCATCGGCCGCGGTATGCGGCGTTGCGTCCTGATCATCGAACACGGGTCCAACGTAGCGCCGGCCCGGTGGAATGGCTCAGCCTTGGTCGGTCTCGGGACGCCCGAGAGGGCGCAGCGCCTCCCGGATGCGGTCCGCCACCTCATCGAGGTGGTCGGGATCCGGCGCCTGGTCGGCCAGAGCGAAGTCGAGATCGCCCATGGTGTCGATGGGGGCCAGGTGGATGTGGAGGTGGGGAACCTCGAGCCCGACGATGACCATGGCGATCCTGGTCCTCCGGAACGCCGCCTGGAGCGCCTGCCCGATCACCCGGGAGACGGCGGTCAGGTGGGCGAGCAGATCGGGCTCGGCGTCGATCCAATGGTCGACCTGGTGGCGGGGCACCACCAGCACATGGCCGTCTGCGATCGGGTTGATCGACAGGAAAGCGACGCAGCGATCGTCCTTCCAGACGAACCGCCCGGGAAGATCGCCGTCGATGATCATGGTGAAGACGGAGGGCACGATCGGCAGGCTACCGGGTTGGCCATGCCTCCCCTCCTCCCTAGGGTGGTACGACCGGCCCGGGGGAGGTGAGCGCGATTCCCGACCGAGCACGCTGGCTGTTGATCAGCGACGTCGACGACACCCTGACCGGGGACGACCGGGCACTGCGCACCCTGATCGAGGCACTGGCGGATGCCGGCACGGTGCGGCTCGCCCTCAACTCGAGCAGGCCCATCGCTTCGGTCGCCAAGACCATCGCCCAGCTCACCGTCACCGTCGAACCCGACGCCATGGTGGGGGCGCTCGGCACCGAGATCGAGGTCGAGGGCATGCCCCGGCACCGGTGGCAGGAACGCTTCGCCGGGTGGGATCGCCACCCCATCGACCAGGTCATGGCACGGCTGGGCTGGCCGGGCCACGCCGACGAGCTGCAGACGCCGTTCAAGGCAAGTTTCGCCGTGCCCGAGGAGGCATGGACCGAGGCGGAGCGCCGGATCGGCGCCACCGGGGTCGCCGCCCGCTTCGTCCGCTCGGCGCCCGACGACTTCGACGTGATCCCGGTGACCGCAGGCAAGGAGGCTCCGATCCGGTACCTGGCCGAGCAGCTCGGGATCGACCCCGGTGCCGTGGTGGCGGCCGGGGATGGCGCCAACGACGCAACGCTGCTGCTGGCGGCGCCGAGAGCCATCGCCGTCGCCAACGCCACCCCCCAGCTGCGCCATGCCATCGGCGGCGGCCGGGTCTATGTGGCGGCGGCGCCGCACGCCGCCGGGATCCTGGAGGGTCTGCTAGCCACCGGCATCCTCCAAGGCGGTGCGGGGCGATGACCGTCAAGCGCCGGGGCACCCTGCTGGTGATGTCGCTCCACGGGTACGTTGGCGCCACGCCCGAGCTGGGCAAGCCCGACACCGGCGGCCAGGTGGTGTTCGTCCTCGAGCTGAGCCGCCATCTCGCCGAGCTGGGGTACCGGGTCGACATCGTCACCCGCCGCTTCGAGCGTCAGCCGGTCTCCGAGCCCATGGGCGACCACATCCGGATGTGGCGGGTGCCGTTCGGCGGCCCCGACTTCATCCGCAAGGAGGACATGCACGACCACCTCGGCGAGTTCGTGGGACGCTTCCTCGCCGACCCGAGGGTCGAGCGCCGCGGATACGACGCCGTCCTCACCCACTACTGGGATGCCGGATGGGCCGGGGTGAGCATCGCCGAGGAGCTGCGCATCCCTCACGTCCACACCCCCCACTCGCTGGGGTCGTGGAAGCGGCAGGACATGGCGCGGTCCGGCGAGGACCTGTCCGACTACCGCTTCGAGGAGCGGGTGAAGAAGGAGTTCCTCGTCTACCGCCGCAGCGACCATGTCGTCGCCACCACCTACCAGCAGGTCGATCTGCTGGTGGACGGTAACGAGGTACCCAAGGAGCGGGTGACGATGATCCCGCCCGGCATCGACGAGTCCACCTACACCCCGGTACCGGCTCGGACCGAGCGGGCGCTCCGCAGCAGGCTCGGCTTCGGCCCACACGATGTCTATACGGTGGGTCGGGCCGCCACCAACAAGGGATACGACCTGCTGATCCGCGCCCTTCCCCTCCTCAGGGCCGAGGTCGGCGACGCCCGGCTGCAGCTCGCCGTGGGGGCGGACAACGGCAGGGACCGCCGGGTGATCCGGCGCTGGGAGAAGCTGGCCGCCGATCTGGGTGTGTCCGACGCCATCGAGTGGCGCGGGTACGTTCCCGACGACGAGATGGCCGACCACTACCGGGCGGCGCCGGTTTTCACCCTCCCCTCCCGCTACGAGCCCTTCGGGATGACGGCGGTGGAGGCGATGGCGTGCGGGGCACCCACGGTGATCACCATCCACGGCGGCCTCCAGGAGCACATCGAGTTCGGGGTCCACGCCCTGTATGCCGATCCCAACCGACCGGCGGAGTTCGCCACGATGCTCGGCCTCCCCCTGCGCTACGAGCGCCTCCGCCAGCACCTGTCCGTCGAGGGTGCCCGGCTGGCCCGAACCGAGTTCGGCTGGCGGGGGATCGCCAAGCAGACGGCGGCGCTGGTGGAACGGGTGCAGGACGACTACCTGCGCCACCGCCGCCGGCTCGACCCGCGGGCGAGCTCCTCGGGGTGATGAGCGCCGAAGTGTGATGAGCGCCGAAGTGTCCCGCCGTCTTCCCCGAACTTCAGCGGATTACCGCCAGGGGTGCGCAGAACCTAAGGTTCGCCGCGCCGCGCCCCGTCGGGCCGGGCCGGGCCGGGCCGGGCTGGGTCACTCAGCTGAGGTCGGTGGGGTCGAGGGGTCCCAGATCGGTGGGGGCGGCGCCCTTGCGCAGCGTCAGATAGGCCTGGAGATAGCCGGCGGCGCTCCACGCCTGATGCGCCTTCCCCATCGGCCGCCCGGTGCGCCCGTGGAGCCACTCGTTGAACTCCCACTCCCCGTAGACCCCGAGCCTGCAGGCCTCCGCCAGCGAGGTGAGCTCGAGATGGGCCAGCTCTTCACGCCCGATCTCGTTGAGGAAACGAACCCACAACCCGCCGATGAACGGCCAAGCCCCGCCGTTGTGGTAATGGTCGGGCAGGTTCATGAAGTTGACGATGAAGTAGTCCTTCCAATCGTCGGCCCCGGAATGGATCGGCGGGTAGATGCAGGCCACCGGGTACGGCTGGTTGATCCCCACCCCCCACAGGAAGTGGAACACCCGGTGCAGCTTGGCCTCGTCGAGCAGCCCGGACAGCCCGGCGAGCAGGTTGGCGAGCACGTCGCACCGCCACGAGTAGTCGAACGGGGTGACCTGGCTGAGCATGTACCGGGCCTCTCCGGTGGAGAAGCGGCCGCTGGTCGACCCCGCCAGCTCCATCAGCTGTCTCCCGGTGGGCCAGAACACGTCGATGATCCGGTCGTGGACACGTTCGGCCATGTCCCCCCACTGGCCGGGGTCGCCGGTGAGGGCCGAGCACAGGGCGGCGTGGTCGAGGCAGGCCCGGTACCACAGCACCTCGTCATAGAGGACGTTGTAGCTGCGGGGAAACAGGTCCATCCAGTCGGACGACTCGGGCACCTCGAGCAGTCCGTCGTTGTTCGAGTCGTGGGCGGCGAGCCACACCATCGCCTTCTCCACATTGGGGAGCAACGCCTCGCCGAACGACCGGTCCCGCCGATGGAACACGTAGCGGGCGACGCCGATGACGAACCAGAGCACCGAGTCGATGCTGGCAATGCCCCCGATCCCCGAGTAGTCGGGGACCTCGCCTTCGATCCTCACATACGCCGGGATCTGCCCCGAACGGGACTGGTGCCTGGCCAGCAGCTCGAGGGTGGAGCGAAAGGCTTGGTCGAACTCGGGGTCGTCGAGGGCCATGGCCCACAGCCCGGTCATCACCCCGTCGCGGGCCCACACCGCGGCATAGTTGGCGTCGTGGTCCATGAAGACGTTGTCGACCACCGAGGCGGCGGTGAACCCCAGATGGGTGACGTTGCGGCGCAGCGAGGCCACCGCCTGCTCGAAGGCCTCGTCGCACACGTCGCCCGCCACCGTCGACGCCCCCCCGCCGAGGGCGGCGTCCACCGCCTCCATCAGCCGGGAGCCCTGACCGGGCTCGACCATGGCGGCCCCTTCCGGAGCGGGCCCTTCGCCGACCAGGATCACCGACCATCCCTCGGGAAGCGGCGACGCCGGTCGTCCCGGGGTGGTGACGGCGACCACCGCCGACGGGGGGATCATCAGCGATTCGGCCAGCCAGGTGACCGCGGCCGCCTCATCGACCGCCTCGGTGTGCCCGGCCTCGT
This sequence comes from Acidimicrobiia bacterium, assembly GCA_051002015.1. Lineage (GTDB taxonomy): Bacteria > Actinomycetota > Acidimicrobiia > Spongiisociales > UBA5794 > JACDBE01. Next base: position 14,524 of record JBPCMS010000088.1, on the reverse strand, counting down.
CGGGAGGCCAGCCGGATGCAGGCTCGTCGCCGGCCACCCGGGTGATCAGCCCCCCGCCGGCGGCGACCAGGTAGTCGGGCTCGGGCAGCTCGGGATCGGCCGGGCCGTCGAGACCTACCACCACGGCCTGGGGGCGCAGCGCTCCGATGCGGTCCTTGAACCGATGCATGGTCTCCTCGTCGAAGGAGGAGAACGCACCGGGGTCGACCAGCAGCAGGTGAAGGTTGGGGGGTGTCGTCCCGCTCGACCTCATCCCCCGACGATAGCTTGGAGACGGCCGCCATCCTGGTGAGGATCGGCTTGAGGGTGGGGCCCCGTCCCCCGGGCTAGCTTGGCGGGGTGCTGCTCGACAACGGGACCATCCGCACCATGGATCGGGCGGTGCCCACGGCGGTCCGGCTCGCCATCGACGGGGACCGTATCGTCGCCCCGTCCGGCGAGGGGCGCACCCCGGTCGATCTGGGGGGGCGGTGCGTCGTTCCCGGATTCACCGACTCCCACGTCCACTTCCCCACCTGGGCGGTGGCCCGGACCCAGGTGCGGCTGGAGGGTTGCCGGTCACGCCAGGAGACGGTGGAGAGGGTCCGGTCGGCGGCGGCGACGGCGCCCCCGGGGCGCTGGCTGATCGGCTACGGATGGCGCAACGGCGACTGGGAGGACCCGGCGGAGCCGACCAGGCACGATCTCGATCCCTTCACCGGGAACACCCCGGTGGCCCTGTGGTCGCGGGACGATCATTCGCTGTGGCTCAACTCGGTGGCGCTGGCGATGGCCCGGCCCGACGACCTGGCCGCGCCGGGCGGGGTGGTGGGGCGGGACGACGCCGGCGAGCCGACCGGGCTGCTCGGCGAGCAGGCGGCGTGGATCTACCGCCGCCACATCGTCATCAGCGACGGCGAGTACCTCGATGCGATGCGGGACGGGATCGCCGCCGCCCAGCGGCGCGGGGTGACCGCGGTCCACGACAAGGACGGATGGATCGGGTCCCCCCGCATGTGGCAGCGGCTCCACGAACAGGGCGAGCTATCGCTGCGGGTGTGGCAGTCGCTCCCCATCGAGCACCTCGACCTGCTGGTGACGCTGGGGATCCGGTCCGGCGTCGGCGACGAGTGGTTCCGGCTCGGCTACCTCAAGATCTTCATGGACGGGTCGCTGGGGTCGGCCACGGCGGCGATGCTCGACGGCTCGGGGGTGACGATCACCACCGAGACCGAGCTGGTCGAGGCCGTCACCAGGTCAACGGCGGCGGGATGGCCGGTGGCGGTGCATGCCATCGGCGATGCCGCCAACCGGGCCGCCGTGGACGGCATGACCGCCACCGCCGGGTTGTGGCGGGCCGCCGGCATGCGGCAGCGCATCGAGCATGCCCAATGCGTCGATCCGGCCGATGTGACCCGGTTCGCCGCCATCGGTCTGGCCGCCTCGGTGCAGTTCAGCCATGCCCCCTCGGACCGGGACCTGGTCGACCGGCATTGGGCCGATCGGGAGGGGGCGTACGCCTACCGGGCGCTGGCCGACGCAGGGGTCGTTCTCGCCAACGGGTCCGACGCCCCGGTCGAGGAGCTCGACCCCCTGGCCGGGATCGTCGCCGCCGTCCGGCGCACCCTGGACCATCGACCCCCCTGGCGCCCGGAGCAGGCCCTGACCGTCGAGCAGGCGCTGATCGCCACCACGGTCGGGCCCGCCTGGCTGAGCGGCGACGAGAACCGGCGGGGCCGGCTCATCCCCGGTCACCTCGCCGATCTGGTGGTGCTCGACACCGACCCGGTCACCGTCGACCCCGAGGCGCTGGCGGATGTCGAGGTGGTGGCCACCATGGTCGGCGGGCGCTGGGTCCACAACCCGCCGCCCTGGGACTGAGACTGAGGACCCGTGACAGCCGGACAGGCAACCCGGCAGCCTCACCCGGCCCTGTCTCCCACCCCGCCTGGCAAGGCCTCGGCACCCCTCCCAACGTGAGGGAGAGGAACGGGGTCAAGAATCCCGAAGGAGGGCCCGGCGGATGGGGGGACGAAGCGGCGTCTGGCGGCGGCGACCTGCTCGCCGGCGGCGCATCCGACGACGTGGTCGTTGACCATCCCCATCGCCTGCATGAAGGCGTAAGCGGTGGTGGGGCCCACGAACCGGAAGCCCCGCCGCTTCAGCTCCTTGGCCATGGCCACCGACTCGCCACTGGTCGGCCCCAGGGGAGGGGGGCCGTCGACCGGCGGCTCGAACGACCAGAAGAAGGCGCCAAGCGATCCCCATTCGTCGATGAGGTCGAGTCCGGCCCGGGCGTTGACGATGACCGCCTCGATCTTGCCCCGGTGCCGGATGATGGAAGGATCGTCGAGCATGGTGATGACGTCACCCTCCCCCATCGCCGCCACCCGCTCGGGGTCGAAGCCGTGGAAGACGCGGCGGAAGTCGGGTCGCTTGCGGAGCACGGTGAGCCAGCTCAGCCCCGATTGGAATCCCTCCAGGCACAGCTTCTCGAACAGCCGATGGTCGTCGTCGACGGGGAAGCCCCACTCGGTGTCGTGATAGGCGACGTAGTCGGAGGTCGAGGTCGCCCACCGGCAGCGGGCGATCCCGTCGTCGCCGATGGCGAGCGGCTGGTCGACGCTCACCGGTCCTCCGGCGTCTCACCGTGCAGCGCCCGGCGCTGCGCCTCCCGGCTGTGGTCGAGCACCAACGTCATCAGCTCGGCGGCGAACCCCGGGTCGACCCCGTGGCGGGCGGCGTCTGCGGCCACCTCGGCGATCAGCTCGGACTCGCGGTCGGGCGACCGCAGCGGCAGCCCCCTGGTGGTCTTGATCCTGGCGATCTCGATCGAGCTACGCAGCCGCCTGGCGACCAGGCGGACCATCTCGCGGTCGATCCGGTCGATCTCGTCACGCAACGACGGGATCCCGAGGCGGTCCATCAGGATCGAGAAGGCGGCCAGGTCGATCTGCGCCCCGTTCCCGGCCGGCGCCGTCTCCGGGTCGGGGTGGACCAGCACCATGAGCCCGTCGGCGCCCGCCGATCGGCCCGCCAACGCCAGGGGAGCGATCAGGTCGGATCCGCCCCTGCTCGGGGCAGGGTCGATCACAACGGGCAGGTGGGACATCCGCTGCACCACCGGGATCGCCCCGATGTCGAGGGTGTCGGACGTTCTCGGATCGAAACCGCGGCTCCCCCGCTCGCACAACACAACGGCGTCGTTGCCCTCGGCGAGGACGTACTCGGCGGCCATCAGCCACTCGTCGATGGTGGCGGATGACCCCCGGTGCAGCATCACCGGCTTGCCCATCTTGCCGACGTCGCGCAGCAGCGAGAAGTTCTGCATGTTGTCCGGCCCCACCTCGAGCATATCGGCGTGACCGGCGGCGTCGTCGAGGTCGTTGGCATCGACCACCTCGGTGAGGGTGGGGAGCCCGGCGGCGTGCCCAGCCCGCTCCAGCAGCCACAACCCCTCACCACCCAGCCGGCGGAAGCCGTCGCCGTGCCGGTTGGCTCCGGCCCGCAGCATCGAGGCGCCCACCTCGGCGACGCCGATGGCGACGGCCAGGATCTGCTCCTCGGACTCGACCGCGGCCGGACCGGCGATCACCGGGTACGAGCCGTCACCGAACCGCACGTCGCCGACGTCGACCAGGGTGGTCGACAGGTCGTCGGGGCGCCGGTGGCTCTTGAGGATCGGCTCGTTGATGTCGCCGTTCACGATGGCTCCTGGGGGGTGAAACGGTCCCGGGAACACGAAAGCCCGAAACCGTGGCCGGTCTCGGGCAAGGGGTTGCTGCTGCGGATCGGGGTCAGCGCACCACTTCGGCCCGGGCCGGGGACCGGGTAAAGCGATACCAACGCCACACGCAGCAATCCATCGCTCCCGAATCTACCGGGCGGGTGATCGAGCGGCAAGCGGTGATGGCATCATGGCCCCGATGCGACTCGATCTCCCAGACGCCATAGCCGGGCCGGGGGTGGTGGCGGTGATCCGCAAGCCTCCCCTCGATCCCCGGTTGGTGGTCGAGGCGGTGGCCGCCGGCGGCGTCCGGGCCGCCGAGATCACCCTGAACACACCGGGGGCACTGGAGGCCATCGCCTACCTGGTCGCCTCGGGCGCCGGCGAGGGGACGCTGATCGGGGCGGGAACCATCCTGGAGGTGGGCGACGCCGAGGCGGCGGTGACCGCAGGCGCCGAGCTGATCGTCACCCCGGTGGCCTCGGTCGAGGTGGTGCGATGGTGCGTCGCCAACCGGGTCCCGGTGATACCGGGTGCCTTCACCGCCACCGAGATCGACGCCGTGTGGCGGGCGGGCGCCACCGCGGTCAAGGTCTACCCGTACGTCACCGGCGGCATCGACCATCTGAGGACGTTGATGGGACCGCTCCCCGACGTCCGCTACCTGGCCTTCGGCGGGGTCACGGTCGAGGACGCCGTCGATGTCGCCGCCGCCGGCGGTGTCGGGGTGGGGATGGGTCCCTGGCTGACCGACCAGGCCGACCCGACCGAGATCACGAGGCGCGCTCGGCAGGTGGTCGAGGCGTTCGCCAAGGGGCGGGCAGTCGCCCACCGCAACTAGGACCGGCTCAGGTCCCCGGGCCTCGCTGCCGCACCTCGTCGACCTGGACCAACGCCGAGCGGAGCTCGCTCAGCCACGGGTCGAGGTTCTTGCCCACCAGCCGCACGCACCAGGCCAGGGCGTGGCTCCGACTTCTGGCCACCCCGGCCTCGACCAGGGTGTCGAGCACCTTGCGCTCTCCCACCCGCAGCCGGGTCATCGCCGGGACCGCCATGTGGGTGTACAGCATCCGGGTGTCACCGGAGCGGACCCCCCACGACACCTTCCGGTTGAACCGGGACTCGGCGGCGGCGGCGATCTCCATGCGCCGGCCCCTCGTCTCCTCGCGGAAGGCCGACATGCGGGCCTTGCGGGCGGCGGCGCGCTCGTCCTCGCTCACCTCGCCGGCCAGCTCGGGTTCGCCGATCTCGAGCACGACCAGGATCTCGTCGGCGTCGGCGGTGATGTCGTCGATGGTCCAGTCGCCGGTCTGCGCCCCGAACCAGTCTGCGATGGTCTTGGTATCTCCTGTCATGATTACAACATTACATAGGAAGACGGCGCTGTCCAAGACCGGATCCGGCCAGCGCTGCCACGCCCGTACAATCGCCGGGATGCGAACCCGTACCGGCCTCGTCTCCATGGCCGTCCTCGTCGCCTCGCTGGCCTCCTGCAGCGACGACACCGCCGACACCACCGTGAACACCAGCCCGCCGCCGGCCACCACGACGACCCCCGCCCCCCCGGTCACAACCACCACGGCGGCGCCCGCCACCACCAAGGCGGCACCGACCACCACCACCACCGAGGCCGCCACCGGCGTGCAGATCGAGATCACGGTCACCGCCGATGGCATCGATGGCGAGGACCGGTACCAGGTCCCCGTCGGTGAGGAGGTCACCATCACCGTGGCCGCCGACCTCGTCGAGGAGGTCCACGTCCACGGATACGACCTCACCGCCGACATCACCCCCGGCTCCCCCGGCGTGATCACGTTCATCGCCGACATCCCGGGGATCTTCGAGGTCGAGCTGGAGGTCTCACACCAACCGCTGTTCGAGCTAGTCGTCTCCTAGGGTGTCGACGGCGGCGGCGGCCAGGATCGGGGCCAAGGGCTCGAACCGGGCGAATCTGGCATCGGTGGTCTGGCCGGCGAGGTATCGGCCGTAGATCTGCTCGATGATCACCGCGATGCGGTACAGCGCCAGCCCCTCATAGAACCGGACACCGGACAGGTCGAACCCGGTGGCGTCGCCGTAGGCGGTGAGCACCTCGGAACGGGCCATGGCCGGGGCCAGGGTCACCGCCCGCTCCCCGAAGATGGGAAACGTGGGCCCGTCCGGATCGACCCAGTAGGCGAGCAGGGTCCCCAGATCGACCAGGGGATCGCCCAGCGTCGCCATGTCCCAGTCGAGGACGGCGACGATCTCACCGTCATCCGACACCATGGTGTTGTCCGGCTTGAAGTCGTTGTGGAGGATGGCCACGGTCTGCGGTGTCGGGATGGTGGCGTGCAGCAGCTCCGTCGCCCTGGCCATGGCGGGTACCTCCCGGGTGGCGGCCGCATCCCATCGTCTCGCCCACCCCTCGATCTGGCGGGCGACGAAGCCGTCGGGTCGGCCCAGCTCGCTCAGCCCGACCGCCTCGGGAGGGATCCGGTGCAGCGCCGCCAGCGCTCCGACCAGGTTCCCCGCCAGCCGGCGGCGCCGGGCGGGATCCTGGTACCCGGGCGGCCAGGCGTCCCGGATCACCCATCCGTGGCGGCGCTCGATCACCACGAACGGCTTGCCGATGACGGTCTCGTCCTCGCACAAGTGGTAGGCGCGGGGGGCGAGCGGGTACGCCCGCCACAACCGGGACAGCACCCGGTGCTCGCGGGCCATGTCGTGCCCGCCGGCGGCCACCGGCCCCAGCGGGGCGCGGCGTATCACCAGCTCGACCGCGCCGGCCACCGCCCGGTAGGTGAGGTTGGCGGCGCCCCCGGGGAACTGGTCGAAGGCGATGTCCGCTTCGCCCACCAGGTCGGGCAGCACGCGGCGCAGATAGGTGGCGAGCGCCGCCTCGTCGAACCGCTCCTCGGGACGGATCGGCGCGGTGTCGGCCGCGGTCACACCGCCCTCCACGCCAGCCAGACCAGCAGAGCCGCACCGGCCACGGGGACGACGGCCTCGATGACGACCCGGATCCGGGGACGAGGATCGTTTGCCAGGTCGCCCCGCATCACCAGAGCCGCGGCGACCGACACCAGGATCGTGGCCGCCCCCAGAACGACGATCCGGGCAGTCATCTGCCGAGGAGGACGTCGGCCGCCATGGCCAGGAACACACCGGCAAGGTAGAGGTTGGTCCACCCGAAGAACCGCATCGCCTCGGCGGGACGGCGGCGGAGACGGAAGGCGGCCACCACCAGGGCGACCCCGAGCGCCGCCGCCACGATCAGGTAGAGCACCCCGACGGCGCCGACGGCGTACAACATCAGCGACACCCCGGACACCAGCAGGCTGTAGCGGACGATGTGCTCCAGCGTCGCCGTCACCCCGACCACCACCGGCAGCATCGGCACCCCGGCGGCGGCGTAGTCGTCGCGGTAGCGCAGCGACAGCGCCCAGAAGTGGGGCGGGGTCCAGTAGAAGATGACGGCGGACATGATCCACGCCGGCAGCGCCAGCGATCCGGTGACGGCGACCCAGCCCACCAGCGGAGGCACGGCGCCGGCGGCGCCCCCGATCACGATGTTCTGCACCGAGGTGCGCTTGAGCCACATCGTGTAGATCAGCACGTAGAACAGCAGCCCGACGGTGGAGAGGATGCCGGCGAGGAGGTTGGTGGTCGCCCACAGCCACAGGAAGCCGAGCAGCCCGAGGGTCACCCCGAAGACGAGCGCCGAGCCCGGCTCCACCCGATCGCTGGGGAGCGGCCTGCCGGCGGTGCGGCGCATCAGGCGGTCGATGTCTCGGTCGAGCACCTGGTTGATGGTGTTGGCTCCCGCCGCCGACAGGGTCCCGCCCACCAGGGTCGCCAGCACCAGACCGAGGCCGGGCCATCCCTGAGCCGCCACCACCATGGCCGGCACCGTGGTGATCAACAGCAGCTCAATGATCCGCGGCTTGGTCAGCTCGATGTACGCCCTGACCCGGTCGCCGGTCGAGGTGACGACACGCGGGTCGGTGATCCTGAGCTCGCTCATGCCGGCTCCATGCGGGCAGGGGCGGCGGTGACCACGGCGGCGCCGAACAGCACCCAGACGATCCACAGGGTGTCGGCGAGCAGCAGGTGCAGCACCTGGGTCTCGACCGGGGTGAGCAGGGCGATGTTGATCACGCCGATGGCGAACTGGATGAGCACGATGACCTGGATGCCGCCCAGCCCGCTGGCGGCGGGGGCGGCGAGGAGTCTGCTCCTCGCCAGCATGAGGACGGTGAGGCCGCCGGCGATGGCCACCAGCGGATGGAGAACGCGCAACCGCACCAGGAAATGCTCGGCGGCGCCGCTGCCGGCGGTCACCTCGGCTGCGGGGTACAGGGTGTCGGCAAGGGCGTTGAGCGCTCCGCTGGCGGACACCACCACCAGCACCACGGCACCGGCGACCACCAGCCTGTGGGCGGCGCGGTCGAGGTCGATGGCGGGCGGCTCACCACCCCGGGCCAGCCACACCACCAGGGTGAGCGCCCCGAGCAGCAGAAAGGTGTTGACCAGGTGGACGGTGAGGGCGATGACCCGACCCATCGAGGCGTCCTCCTCCACCCAGCCGAACACCACGAGCAGCGCCCCGATGCCCACCTCGGCGAGGAAGAACCCGGTCGCCCACACCAGGGCTCGACGGACGGGGGCGGCCGGCGGGGTACTGCGGAGCACGGCGATCACCAGCCCCACCATCAGCAACCCGAGCACCACGGTCATCGCCCGGTGGGTGAACTCGATGACGGTGGCCCCTTCGGCCGACCAGGGGATGATGTGGCCCTCGCATCGGGGCCACTGGTCGCCACAGCCCGCCCCCGACTCGGTGGCCCGCACCACCGAGCCGCCCAGGATCACGGCGACGGTGAAGCCGAGCACCCCCGTCGCCAGCCGGCGGACCACGGGATCGGTGGTGGTCGGAGTGCGGGTGGCGACCATTCCCCGCAGGCTACCGGGGTCACTCCGGGGCCGGATCGGCGCTTGCTACCCTCGACCCCCGAGAAGGCACGGTATGGGGCGTCCAGCACCGATCGAAACGCGGTTCGTCGACGACCTGTTGCGGCCGTTCGGCACCAGCCGGACCATGCCCGCCGCCGCCTACCGGTCGCAGGAGGTCTTTGAATGGGAGCAGGCCGAGGTGTTCGGGGCCGGGTGGGTGTGTCTGGGACGGACCGACGACCTGCTCGGTTCCGGCCAGGTGCGCTCCATGGAGCACGGCGCCGAGTCGATGCTGCTCGCCCGGGACCCGGATGGAACCGTGCGCGGGTTCTCCAACGTGTGCCGGCACCGTGGACACACCCTGGTCGAGGTCGGTGACGCGGTCGATGTCAGGCTGATCCGGTGCCCCTACCACTCGTGGTCGTACCGGTTCGACGGCTCGCTGCGCTCGGCTCCGACCATGACCCAGACCGTCGACTTCGACACCGCCGACTGGCCGTTGACCCGGATCGCCGTGGGTGGCTGGCTGGGCTGGCTGTTCGTCGACCTGTCGGGGCGGGCGGCGCCGCTGCCCGATACCTTCGACGGCCTCTCCGCCATCCTCGCCAGGTACGAGCCGGAGCGGCTGGTCGAGGTCGCCCGCCACTCGTACGAGGTCGCCGCCAACTGGAAGCTGGTGGTGGAGAACTACCACGAGTGCTACCACTGCAGCACGATCCACCCCGAGCTGTGCTCGGTCACCCCACCGGACTCGGGCCGCGACCTCGAACCCGCAGGGCTGTGGTGCGGAGGGGTGATGACCCTCAAGGACCATGCCGCCACGATGTCCATCACCGGCGAGTCGGGAGGGTGCAACTTCCGCCTCCTGAACCCGGACCAGGCACGCCAGGTGGCCTACATCGGGCTCTGGCCGAACCTGCTGATCAGCGCCCACCCCGACTACATCATGACCCACCGTCTGGTCCCGCTCGCCCCCGACCGCACCTTCGTCGAGTGCGTCTGGATGTTCGCCCCCGAGTCGCTGGAGATGGACGGTTTCGACCCGGCATACGCCGTCGACTTCTGGGACATCACCAACCACGAGGACTGGAACGCCTGCGAGAGTGTGCAGCGCGGCGCCGCCAACCGAGGCTTCGCTCCCGGTCCGCTCAGCCCGTGGGAGAGCACCATCTACCAGTTCCACTCGATGATCGGTGGCGCCTACCGGGGCGGGCCGGTGCGACCACCCCAGGTCCCGCAGAGCACCCGGCTCGAGGACGTCGGCGGCTGACCTGACGGGTCACCGCGGGTCCGACAGTTCGATGACCCGGATACCGACGTGGTCTCGAGCCACCGTGGCAAGACCACGGTCCTTGGTCGCCAGCGGCTCGCCGAGACTCTCGGCGAGCGCCACGAAGAACGCATCGGCGGCGGTCAGGTCGTCACGCAAGGCGAAGGCGCGCTCTCGGAGGGGAAGGGTGGGGAACAGCTCCATGGGGACGTCGCCCAGGTCGTCGATCGCCGCCCGGCTTCGCCGGGCACCCCTCCCCATGGGAGGGGAAATCTCAGAGGAGCCAGTCCTCGCGGTCCTCGGGGATGCGGTCGGTGAACGGCGGGGTGGTGCGGATGTACGACTCGATCCCGAAGGCGCCGGCGAACGCCGGCGGGGGGAGGGTCAGGAACCACGAGTCCTCGGCGATCTGGCTGGCGTGGGCCCGCATCGACGCCTCCTTCGCCGCCAGGAAGGGCACCACCTCGACCTCGGTGGTCACCTCCGAGCCGGGGACACCGAGCTCGGCCACCCAGTCGGCGTCCTCCACCATCTCGATCCCGGCCTCCTGTGCCTGCGCCATCTGCTCGGCGACGCGGTCTCGGTTGATCGTGGCCTCGTAGACCCGTTGGGTGCCCGCCATCGTCGCCGCGGCGTGACCCACCCGGTGCACCTGGATGTGGTCGGGGTGCCCATAGCCGCCGTTCGAGTCGTACACCACCAACACGTCGGCGGCCTCCTCCTCGAGGATGGCGAGCAGTTCCGCCGCGGTCGTCTCCACCGGGGTCTGCCAGAACGACGCCGGATGCTGGTTGGTCGGTGTCCCCATCATCCCTGAGTCCCGGTACCCCAGGAACACGGTCCTGGCCACACCGAGGATCTGCGCCGAACGCTCGGTCTCGACCCGACGGCGGTGCTCGAGCAGCTCACCGTCCTCGAGGAAACCGTCGGCGACCTCCCCCTCCTCACCGCCGGTGGCCACCACCAGCACCACCCGATGGCCCTCCGCCGCGGCGCGGGCCATCGAGCCGCCGGTGCCGATCGATTCGTCATCGGGATGGGCGTGGAAGAACACCAGGGTGGCCATCGGAGCCTCCTTCTCGGTACGACCGGGTCAGGCCTCGCGGTCGCCCATCAGGTTGCCGACGTGGTCGGGGACGTAGGTGCACGTCTCCCGCGGCGGGCGGATGTACCCCTTGGACGGCGGTCGCTCGGGGAACTCGATCACCTCGGTGTGGACGTCGCGGTACGGGATCGTGGACAGCAGGTGGGACATCATGTTGAGACGGGCATGCCGCTTGATGTCGCTCTCGACGAGGAACCACGGGGACTCCATGGTGTCGGTGTGGACCAGCATCTCGTCCTTTGCCCTGGAGTAGTCCTCCCAGCGGGTGATCGACTCCAGGTCCATCGGCGACAGCTTCCACTGCCGCATCGGGTCCTCCATCCGGGACCGGAACCGCCGCTGCTGCTCCTCGTCGCTGACCGAGAACCAGTACTTGCGGAGCAGCATCCCGTCCTCGACCAGCATCCGCTCGAAGATCGGCGCCTGCCGCATGAACCGCCGGTGCTCCTCCGGGGTGCAGAAACCCATCACCTTCTCCACTCCCGCCCGGTTGTACCAGGAGCGGTCGAACAGGACGATCTCGCCCCCGGCGGGCAGCTGCGAGATGTACCGCTGGAAGTACCACTGGGTCCTCTCCCGCTCGGTCGGGGCGGGCAGGGCGGCGATGCGCACCACCCGAGGGCTCAGGTATTGGCTGATGGTCTTGATGGTGCCGCCCTTGCCGGCGGCGTCGCGGCCCTCGAAGATCACCACGATGCGGGCCCCGGTTGCCTTGGCCCACTGCTGGACCTTGACGAACTCCGCCTGGAGGCGGGACACCTCCGCCTCGTAGGCCTTCTTCTTGATCTTGGGCAGGGTGCGGCTGTCGGTGGTCATGGCCCAACGGTAGCGCCGGCACGTCCCGGCATGCCCGGTCGACTCGGGCCGATCGCACCAGGTGATTTTCTTAGGATCGAAACGCGTCACCAGAGACGCGAACGGGTCCTAAGAAAATGGCTTCCGGTGCCCCCTATCCTGGCGACCATGTACCGGCCACCACTGCGCGACATCAAGTTCGTGCTCGAGCACATCGTCGGTCTCCGGGCGCTGACCGAGCTACCGGCCTACGACCACGTCGACGTCGACACCGTCAACGGGGTGCTCGACGAGGCGGGCCGCTTCATGAGCGAGGTGGTGGCCCCCACCAACCGGATCGGCGACACCCAGGGCTCGATCCGCAACGACGACGGCGCCGTCACCGTCCCCGAGGAGTTCGCCAAGGCGTACCAGCAGTACGTCGCCGCCGGCTGGAACGGCATCAAGGGCGACCCGGCCTATGGGGGCCACGGCTTCCCCGGGGTGATCGGGCTCGCCGTCCAGGAGATGCTGACCACCGCCAACATGGCCTTCTCCCTGTGCCCGATGCTCACCATGAGCACGATCGTCGCCCTCACCAACCACGGCACCGAGGAGCAGAAGGCCGACTACCTCGAGCACCTCATCAGCGGCGAGTGGAGCGGGACGATGGTGCTCACCGAGCCCGAGGCCGGTTCGGACGTCGGGGCGCTGCGCACCAAGGCGGTCCCCGCCGACGACGGCACCTGGCGGATCACCGGCACCAAGATCTTCATCACCTGGGGTGACCACGACATGGCCGAGAACATCGTCCATCTCGTCCTGGCGCGCGCCCCGGGCGCACCCCCCGGCACCAAAGGGATCAGCCTGTTCATCGTCCCCAAGAAGCTGCTCGACGACCGGGGTCGCCCCGGCGAGCCCAACGGGGTGAGCTGCGTCTCCATCGAGCACAAGCTGGGGATCCACGGCAGCCCCACCTGCGTGATGTCGTTCGACGATGCGGTCGGCTCGCTGGTCGGCGAGGTCCACGAGGGGATGCGGGCGATGTTCACCATGATGAACGACGCCAGGCTCCACGTCGGGCTCGAGGGTCTGGGGATCACCGAGAGGGCGTACCAGCTCTCGGTGGCCCACGCCGTCCAGCGCACCCAGGGTCGGGCGATCGGATCGCCGCCGGGAACCTCGTCGCCGATCATCGAGCACCCGGACGTGCGCCGGATGCTGCTGACGATGAAGGCCAACGCCGAGGCGATGCGGGGTCTGCTCTACGACACAGCCAGGGCGATCGACCTCTCCCACCACCATCCCGACGAGTCGACCAGTGCGCATTGGCGGGACCGCGCCGACCTGCTCACCCCGGTGGCCAAGGCGTGGTGCACCGACCTCGGGGTGGAGATGGCCTCACTCGGGGTCCAGATCCACGGAGGGATGGGTTACGTGGAGGAGACCGGAGCCGCCCAGTACTACCGCGACGCCAGGATCGCCCCCATCTACGAGGGGACCAACGGCATCCAGGCCATCGATCTGGTCATGCGCAAGCTCCCCATGGCGGGAGGAGGTGTGGTCCGCACCTACCTGGACGAGCTCGCCTCGGTCTGCACCGATCTGGCCGCGGCCGGGCCCGGGCTGGAGTCGGTCCGGCGGGAGCTGGAGGAGGGGGTTGATCTGCTCCGCAACGCCACCGAGTGGCTGCTGGCCCAGAGCGACCCCAACGACGTGCTCGCCGCCGCCACCCCCTATCTCCGGCTGTTCGGGATCGTCGCCGGCGGTGCCTATCTGGCCCGCCAGGCGCGGGCCGCCGTCGAGGGGGCCGAAGACGATGACTTCCTCGCCGCCAAGGTGGCCACCACCCGGTTCTACGCCGAGCAGCTCCTCCCCCAGGCGTTCGGACTGGTGCCCGCAGCCACCGCCCATGCCTCCACCCTGTTCGCCGTTACCACCGAGATGCTCGGGGCGTGAAGCGGGTCGGCGACGCCGTCCTCGTCGCTCTGGCGGCCGCCGTGGCCGTGGCCGCGCTGTTGCGCAGATCCGAGCCGGTGGCGCAGCAGGCGCCGGCTTCTCGGATCGCCGATCCCCACCCGCCGGCACGACCGGCGACGGACCGGACCACTTCGACCTTGGCGGGCGAAGCGACCACCAAGCCCGAGGTGGTCGGGATCGTCAAGGAACTCATGGCTGCGGTCAAGCGCCACCGCCTGGTCATGCTGGGCGCCGCTCTCGCCTACTACGGGTTCTTCATGATCTTCCCGGTGACCCTGGCCGCCGTCTCTCTCTACGGGTTGCTGGGCGATCCCTCCGACATCGAGCGCTTCTTCGACCAGTCCGCCGGCATGCTGCCCGAGGTGACCGCCGAGTTCCTCGAGAACCAGCTGCGCTCGCTGTTCGAAGCTCCGTCGACCGGGCTGGGGATCGCCACCGTGGTCGCCCTGGTGGCGACCCTGTGGTCGGCATCGGCTGGAGTCAAGGCGTTGATGGTCGGCATCGACGCCGTCCACGACGACGTCACTGACGAGGGATTCCTCAAGGTGCGGATGCGGGCGATGGGGACCACCCTGGTTCTGCTGGTGACGGCGCTTGCTTCGGCAACGGTCCTCGCCGCCCTCCCCCCCATCCTCGATACGCTCGGGTTCGGGGCGGACGCCACGCAGATCGTGAGGCTGGTGCGGTGGCCGGGTGCGGCGGCGCTGGTGTTGGGCGGGCTGACCTTCCTCTACCGCTCGGCCCCCGGCAGCAC
>JBPCMS010000087.1:0-6078 GCA_051002015.1 Acidimicrobiia bacterium | reverse complement strand
TCGTCCACGCCCTCGACACCGCCCGCTCCCGTGGGGAGTTCGCCACCCGTTCGAGGCGACGGCGGGGGAGGTGATCTGCGGCGGCGGCCCCCTGCCGCCGACCCAACTCGCTCAGCCCGAAGTTGGGGAGATCGCCATACACCAGGTGGCCGGGGTTGATCACCTCGCCGTGGCGGACCAGGTGGATGGACGGTCCGAGGGCGCCGATGGACGTCGCTCGACCCGACATTCCGGCGAGTGTAGGAGGCCTCCGCCGGGCCCCCGGCGACCCCGGCGAGAACCACGATCGGCACGGGGAGCTATTCGGCGCCGGCGATATACTGATACTGCTGATCGACAGACGATCGCATGGGCGAAGGGCTTGCGGAATGCCGCTCAACGAGCGAGAGCAGCGGATCCTTGAGGAGATAGAGCGCCAGTTCTATCAGGACGACCCAAAGCTCGCCGAGACCGTGGCCAACACCACCCTCGAGTCCGTGTTCCGGAGATGGACCCGCCTCGCCTTCGTCGGGTTCGTCGTCGGGCTGGTCGTCATGCTGGCGTCGTTCACCCGTTGGACCCCCGTGGCCCTGGCCGGGTTCGTCGTGATGGTGGTCAGCGCAGGCTGGATCGCCATGCATCTCCGTCGTGGGCGCAGCGACGTCCCCGGCACCCAGGCCTCCAGATCATGGCTGGAGAGCGTCCGGCAGAGGTGGCAGCGCGATCGCTAGAGTGCCGCTTTCACGCCGGGCGGGGGTGGCCCGACGGGGCGGAGTACATGAGGTTCTGCCGGTAACGTGCGGGCGTAGCGTGTCTGTGGTCACGACCGGCCGGCGTCGTAGGGAGGATTGTGGAAGCGTTCACGGCACAGCAGGCGTCGAGACTGACGTCCTGCACGGCCCACCAGCTGCGCTACTGGGACAAGGTCTCTCTGGTTCAACCCTCGCTGCAGTCCTCGGACGGACGACCCGGCAGACGCCGTCTCTACTCCTTCCGTGACCTGGTCGCCCTTCGGGTGGTCAAGAGCCTGCTCGACAACGGGATGTCGGTGCAGCGGGTGCGCCGGGCCTGGGACTACCTGCGGCGCACCGCCGACATGGACAGCCACCTCGCCGAGGTGAAGCTGGTTACGGACGGCGCAACGATATTCAGGGTCGCATCGGACGACGACGAGTTGCTCGACGCCCTGCGCCAGGGTCAGCTCGCCTTCTTCGTTGCCATCAACGAGATCACCAAGACCGTCGAGGACGACGTCACCAGGTTCGAGCTCGACCGGGAGCGGTTCCTCGAGCTCCTCCGCAGGGGCGAGGACGACGTCCTCTCCGAGGTCGACACCGGCTAGTGGTCGGCCGGCGGTTTGCGGCGGATGGTCCCCAGGAGGGAAGCGGGGGAGTAGAGCGCCCTCAGCCGCTGCACCCTCGAGTGGCGTTGAGCCAGCTGGTCGGTGGTGTTGACCAGGGAACGCTCCGCCACCAGCGTGTGGTCGGTGCTGGCCGGTCCCGGCGGGCCGTAAACCTTCTGCCCGTACACCATCGCCAGCGGCCTCATCGCCGGGTCGGTGATGGCGGCGAGCTCGGTCGGGGTGAGCGACGGCTCGGGGCTGCGGCCGTAGTCGGTGAGCTGGGCGACGATCTCCTCCCAGGCGGCGGTGACGTCGCCGGAGCGGAGCCGGCGCATCCGTCGGTTGGTGCGCATCCGCTTGACCAGGGGCAGCCCGCCGAGGAGCAGGGCGATCCCTCCAACCACGGCGAGCACCCGCCACACCCAAGCCGAGATGGTGGAGCCGTCATCGAAGTCGACCGTCCCCGGGGCACCGTCGAGGCCGCCCTCCGGGATGTTGGGGATACCGACCTCGAGCAGGCCGCCGATCACCACCTCGGGCTCGGGAACCTGGTCGAGGAACGAGGTGGGGTCGAAGCCGAGCCGGATGGTGACGTCCTCGGTGGTGGACGGGTTGGCCCCGTCGGGCCGCGGGGTCGGGTCAAAGCGGACCCAACCCTGGGTCGGCATCCACAGCTCCACCCAGGCGTGGGCGTTGCGGTCCATCACCACCACGGTGTCCCCGCCGGGGGTGGTGGGCCTGCCCGGGGTGAACCCGAGCACCACCCGCGAAGGGATGCCCAGGGTCCGGGCCAGCACCGCCATCGAGGTGGCGAAGTTCTCGCAGTAGCCGCGCCGGAAGTTGGGGCTGTCGCTGTTCTCGGCGAGCAGCCACTGGGCCAGGTCGGTGGCGCCGTGCCCCGGCTCGATCTGGGTGGTGTACTCGAAGGCGTCCGACCGGAACCATGCCTCGAGCGCCAGACCCTTCTCGAAGGCGGTCTCCAGCCCGGCCGTCGTCTCCAGCGCCAGGGCGGCGATCCCGGGATCGAGATCCTCCGGGAGCCCGAGATACCGGTCGACACCGGGCGGCGCCGGGCGCACCTCGGCCGCCGCCACCGGGCCGGGCACGGGGGCGGCGCTCTCGGCGGCCGCCTCGAACAGCGGGGAAAGCGTGCCGTCGGCGCCGCCGGAGAGCACCCCGAGGTCCGGCTGGGGAATCTCGGAGGTGACGATGTACGCCAGCTCGGGGAAGGTGAGACCGCCGGCGAAGCGGAGGGCCCCGTCGTCGGGTCGCACCATCACCGAGGAGGCGAACTCGGCGTCGCCGCCCAGCGAGGTGGCGGCGTAGGCGACGGGGAGCCAGTCCATCTGGAGACGGTCGATCAGGATCGTGGTGGTGACCGCCGCCGACGGCCCGGCGAACTCCTGCCCCCTGGCATGCCACGATTCGGTGTCGACGATGGGTCTGATCTCGGGCTGGCTGGCGAAGAACTTGCCGCCCTCGTAGGTCTCCATGGTGAGCAGCCGGAAGAAGACCTGGTTCGGCGCCAGATCACCCTCGACCTTGGCGTAGAACAGCGGGGTCGAGGTCGGCGTCACCAGCGACTGCTGGATCCCGATGAAGGGGTTGTAGGAGACACCGCCGTAGAAGTCCCCGGTGAGCCCCGTCACCGAGCGCCAGGCCACCACGCCGTCGAACGGGACCCGGTCGGCGAACGCCCCCACGGCGAACACCGTGCCGACCATGGCGAGCCCGGTGGCCGTCGCCGTCACCTTGCCGGCGAGACCGGTGGAGGGAAGCCAGCCGGACTTGTACACCATCCGGCCGCTGGTGGTGCGCCGCTGGTCGCTGGTCACTGCCAGGATCGAGGCGGCGAGGAGCAGGGCGAACAGGGCAACCATGGGGAGGCTGGTAGGGGTGCGGTCCATCACGGCGAACTGGACGATGAGGATCAGCCCGGGGATCACGGCGAGCCCGGGCCGGCGCAGCACCCCGTACACGGTGACCGCCGTCGCCACCCAGAACACCCCGATGACGACGGCGACGACGCCCTCGGACGGGATCACCGGCTCGATCCCGGTGCGGATGATCGCCATCGCCTGGCTCAGCTCGGCCCTCACCTCGGTGAAGGTGGCGGCGGTGGGGAGGACGGAGCGCATGGTCTCGACCGCCATCACCCTCAGGGCGACCACGGCGTAGGCCACCAGGTTGGCGGCGGTTACCGCCCACACCGGCATCCGGTAGGCCAGCCCGGTCCAGGTGATCACCGCGGCGAGCAACGCCGAGCCGAGCACCATCAACTGCCACGAGATGCCGCTGACCGTCGGCCGGAGCAGCCCGCCCATCTGGATCAGCGCCACGAAGAGCAGGATCGAGGCGACTATCGACGTGTTGCGGTTGCCCACGAGCTCTCCATCGCCTCTCGCCAAGCCGCCGCCCAGTGGCCGGTTCTTCCGGTCACCACCGTGAGCACCCCGCCCTGGCGGAACCGTCCGATCGCCTCGTTCGCCTCGTCGGTCACCGCCAGCACCAGGGTCCTGGTGTAGTCGGCGCCGAGGGTGCGGTACAGCGCCAGGTGGCTCTCCCCGGGTGAGCCGGTGATCAGCACCAGGGCGCCCCCGGCGATGCCCCGCTGCCGGATCCGGCCGATGGCGTTGCGCAGGTCGGCTCCCTCAATCGGGTTGACCGTGGCCAGGTCCTGCATCGCCAGGTTGTAGCGGTCTGCGGTGCCGACGGTCACCGCTTCGGGCCGCCCCGTCCACAGGGTGGGGGAGAAGCCCGACCGGTAGAAGTGGTGCACCACCGAGGCCGCCCCCTTCACCGCATGCTCGAAGACACCCTGGTCCGGGTAGTTGGACGTCTCCGGGTCGAGCACGATCAGCGCCCGCGACTGCCACGGCATCTCGAGCTGGCGGATCATCAGCTTGTCCCGCTTCGCCGACGACGGCCAGTGCACCTTGCGCAGGTCGTCGCCGTCCTCGTAGTCGCGCAGCGTGAAGAAGTCCTCGCCGCCGGTCTGGGAGAAGCGGGTGCGCGAGGTGGCGACGTTGGGGTCCTGTCCCCGCACCATGGGAAGCCCCTCCAGTTCCTCGAAGCGGGGGTACACCACCAGGCTGTCGATGGTGCCCGCCTGTACCGCGGTCTCCGCCATCCCGAAGGGGTCGCGGACCCGGACGTCGGTAGGTCCCACCTGGTAGACGCCGCGTGGGTGGCACACCACCTCGTAGCGCCCGATCAGCGGGTCGCCCGGTATCGCCCTATCGGCGGCGAACTGGGCGGTGCCGAGGTCGTGGACGGTGTCACCCACGGTCACGTGCGACAGGTCGCGCTCGACGTGCAGGGTCACCGTGACCACGGCGTGGTCGCCGTCGAACACCTGGAGCGGGATCACCTGCCGGGCCACGGTCACACCGGGGGCGGAGCGCCTGACCCACAGCACGCCAACCACCACGGTGATCGCCAGGAAGGCGGCGGCGGCGAGGAGTAGCTGCTCCCCGAACCCGACCCAGGCCAGGGCGAAGGCGACGGCGGCCCCGAGCGCCGCCCACCCTCGCACCGTCGGCATCAGGGAACCGGCTTGAGACCGGGCACCGGCACCGAGCCGCCGAGGGCGGTGATCACCGAGTGCATCGCCACCCCCCGCATCTGCGCCTCGGGGCGGAGGATCAGCCGGTGGTTGAGGACCGGGTGCAACATCGCCTTCACGTCGTCCGGTGACACGTAGTCGCGGCCGGTAGCGGCGGCGCGCGCCCGCGATGCCCGCAGCAGGTGGAGGGTGGCCCGTGGCGACACCCCGAGGAGCAGGTCGGAGTCGCCGCGCGAGGCGTCCGCCAGATCGACCAGATAGCCCTTCACCACGTCGGCGACGTGGATGGTGGTGGCCAGCTCGATCATCTCGATGACGTCGGCGGCGGTGACCACCGGCTCCAGGTCGTCGTACGTCGACCTCGCCCCATGGGTGTCGAGCATCTCCAGCTCCTTCTCCCTGCTGGGATACCCCATGGCGATCCGCATCATGAAGCGGTCGAGCTGGGCCTCGGGGAGCGGGTAGGTCCCCTCGTGCTCGATGGGGTTCTGGGTGGCGACGACCAGGAAGGGGCTCTCCAGACGCCGGGTGAGGGCGTCGACGGTGACCTGCTGCTCCTCCATCGCCTCCAGCAGCGCCGACTGGGTCTTGGGGCTGGCCCGGTTGATCTCGTCGCCGAGTACGACGTTGGCGAACACCGGTCCCGGGCGGAAGGTGAAGTCGCCCCGCTCGCGGTCCCAGACCGATACCCCGCTGACATCGGAGGGCAGCAGGTCGGGGGTGAACTGGATCCGGGAGAAGGAGCAGTCGATGGACCGGGCCAGCGATTTGGCCAGGAGCGTCTTGCCCACCCCGGGCACGTCCTCGATGAGGACATGGCCACCGGAGATGAGGCAGATGGCGACCTGCTCGGAGACGTGCCGCTTCCCCTGGATGACCCGTTCGATGTTGGAGACGATGGCGTTGAACCGCGAGCGGAACCCACCGAGCGCGTCGGCGCTGATCGTCACGGTCGGCTCCTCCCTTGGGTTGCGTGGCAGAGGATGCGCAGGTTATCAACCGGCCACGGTTACCGAGGCTCCGCCGAGAGAAGGAGACTCGGTGGTTGGGGCTGGGGCCCCCAACCGCACTGCGATGAGGCGACAGCCGAAGAGCCATGACCCGAGGCTCCGCCGGAGAGGAGGAGACTCGGTGGTTGGGGCTGGGGCCCCCAACCGCACTGCGATGAGGCGACAGCCGAAGAGCCATGACC
>JBPCMS010000086.1:0-12457 GCA_051002015.1 Acidimicrobiia bacterium | reverse complement strand
GCGAGCAGCCGCAGCCAGGTGCGGGCCCAATCCACGGTGGCCTCGGCCCAGACCAGACCGGCGGTGATGAGCAGGGCGATCGGCGTGGCCAGGTTGCTGTCTGGCAACACCTGGAGGACGACCGCCGTGGCGGCGACGAAGCCGGTGACGAAGAGCAGCACCCGGTAGGCGAACAGGGCGCCGGCGTTTCCACCCAGCCGAGCGGCGACCAACAGGATGACGGCGCATACCAGCAGTGGGCCGAACGTCACCACGGCGACGAAGAACAGGATGCGGCCGGCACCGGCTCTCCCCGCGATGAAGACCTCGGGGTTGTTGCCGTACAGGTCGAGGATGGGCTGGATCAACCCGATGCCGAGCAGACCCCACAGGGTGAGCAGGCGCCCCAGGAGCGGCCGGTGGCTGCGCTCGGGTGCGGGCCGGGGCGCGACGGTGCTCATGG
Source organism: Acidimicrobiia bacterium (assembly GCA_051002015.1). GTDB lineage: Bacteria > Actinomycetota > Acidimicrobiia > Spongiisociales > UBA5794 > JACDBE01. Next base: position 12,015 of record JBPCMS010000086.1, on the reverse strand, counting down.
CCGGGAGGGAGCCCCGACCATCGCTGACCGGTAACGGATCGGGTGTGGGTTCGACGGCACGCCAGCTCCTCGAAGGGTGGTGCTCCTTCCAAGGGCCATAATCGATGCCCGGACCGGAGGATCAGCCAGGAGCTTACGACCGCCACCGGGCAATCGATGCCTGGTGGCAAGACTCTGGCTACGGCACCGCCCACCGTAAGCTTGCGCCCCATGACCCAGCTCCTGTCGCAATGCATCTTCTGCGGCAGCCCGCGCCCCCGTGAGATTCCCCGCTGCGCAGCGTGCAAGCGGGGCTGGATCGACAGCAAGGTGGCACCCGCCAGGCACGCCGCCGCCACGGCTCCTGCCGCTCCCACACCCCCCGCCACGGCCCATACCGATACCGATACCGATACCGGCACCGGCGCCCCCGCGGCGGCGACAGCTCCGACCCCGCCCCCGCCGGTGCCGGCGGCACCGACCGCGGCGGTGGCGGCGGCTGCGACGGCGTCGTCGACCCTGCCCGTCGACCCGGTGGCGCCGGCGGTGATGCCCACCCCGGGCCGGTCGGCCCCGGTCTCCGAGCCACCGCCGCACCCCGTCGACGATGGGACACTCCACCTCGACCGATCGAAGGCGGCCACGCCGGCGGGCGGAGGAGGCGGTAACCAGAGGCGTAACGAAAGGCGTAACCAGAGGCTCCTGGTCGCCGGGATCGTCGCCGCCATCATCGCCGGCTGGTTCGGGGTGCTCACCTGGATCAGCGGCGACGACCCCGGCGTCGCCACCGCCACGGCGACCACGGTAGCGAGGACCGTCACCACCGCGGCCGGGACCGACACCACGGCGGCGCCGCTGGTCGGGCCCGGCACCACGCTCGGGGACCCCGACCCGACCGCCACCGCCGCTCCCGAGCCCACCACCACCATCGCCTCCTCGGTGCTGGACGGCCCGTTCGAGGAGGTGGGCGATCCGATCCCGATCTCGCAGCTCGACCTCGGCGGCTTCGCCATCGGGCCTATCGACTTCGGCGACGCCGACGGTCTCGGGCGTCTGGTGGCCGCGCTCGGCCAGCCCGACACGGCGACGGCGATCGACGACGGGAGCCTCGGGCTGTGTCCCGGCGAGCCGGGCTTCTCGGCGGCGTGGGGGCCGTTCACCGCGCTGTTCACCGGCGACCCCGAGACCGGAACGCTTGCCGGGTACCGGCTCCTCGGTCAGCCGGCCGGTCACCCCACCGCCGCCCTGAGCACGCTGTCCGGGCTCTCGGTGGGCGACACCATCGCCGACCTCGAGGCGATCTACGCCGGCTTCGAAATCGGCTACGAGGAGGTCGAACAGGTTCTCAGCTTCATCCTGGTGCGCTCGGACGGGTTCACCCTGCTGTGGGGACCGGTCTCGTCGAGCGACCCGGACGGGACGGTCCTCGGGATCTACTCACCCCGACCCTGCGACGCCGGCCCGACCCGCTGACGATCCGGAGCAAACCGTAAGATGAGCGACCCCCGGCACGATGAGGCCATGACCGCGACCAACCCGTATCCGAGTCGTCTCCGACGTGCCCTCGCCTGGCCCAACGTGCTGTCGGTTGTCGGCGGTCTGGTCGCCTTCGCCATCGGGCTGCGGATCTGGCCGACCACCAGGGGAACCGTTGTCGCCGGCGTCCTCGGCGGCGTCGTCGCCGCCCTGTGCTGGCTGGCCTGGTATCTGGCCGGCGGGACCAGGCCGGTGGGCAAGCTGCTCGACCTCCCCAGCCTGGGCAGCATCCCGAGCACCCCGCGCAGCCCCAGCCCGACGCTGACCGCACCCAACTCGGCGGCGGCGGTCGCCTACCAGCGGGCCGCCAGCCGCATGGAGGCGCTCACCAGGGGCAGGATCCTGCTGGTGGCGGGCGTCGCCGACGGGCAGGGCGCCACCACCGCAGCCCTCAACCTGGCGGTTGCGGCCACCAGGGCGGGGCGGAGGGCGCTGCTGGTCGATGGTGACATCACCGACGGTCGTCTCAGCCACTTCGGGCAGACCGGTGTCTCCCCGGGTCTGGTCGAGCTGGCTCGGGGCGAGGCGACGCTCGCCCAGGCGTCCCGGCTGTGGGCGATCGACTCCGTCAGCCGGCTCCCCTTCATCCCCGCAGGCAGGACCACCGCTGCCGACCCCCTGCTGCGCCGCAGCCAGGTGGCCGGCGCCGTCGAGGACGTGGCCACCAGTGCCGACATCGTCCTGGTCGACACCCCGGTGGAGGGCGGGCCCGCCATCGACGCCCTCGGGGCGCTGGCGGACGGGACCCTGCTGGTCCTGCCCAGGGCCACCGACCGGAGCACGTTGAACCAGGCGGTCGACCGCCTCCGCAGCCTGGGTGCGCCCCCGATCGGCTACCTGGTCAACGAGGCGGCGCCGACCCCGCCGTCCGCCCACCAGCATCCGGTGTTGCGCAGCCTGAAGCGCGGGGTCGCCACCGCGGTGCTCGTCATCCTCGGCTACGCCCTGTTCAACGGCGTCCAGATCTGGAACTCGTGGCGCAACGTCGACCGCCTCGACTTCGACATCATCGCCGCCAGCGAGATCCTGCCCCTCCCGGACGAGGGAATCGACCTCAGCGGCATATCCGAGGGGGCGGCCCAATCGATGACCGCCATCCCGTCCAACGAGGGCGACTTCCTGTCGCTGCTCATCGTGGGCAGCGACCTGTCGGGGAGCCTGGCCGACGTGATCATCCTCACCATCATCCCCGCCACCGGCGACGACCCCGTGATGGTCTCCATCCCCAGGGACCTCTATGTCAACAACCCGTGCACCAACAGCCTGGACAAGATCAACGCCACCCTCGCCGGCTGTCCCGACAGGGGGATCGAGGGGCCCACCCTGCTGTCACTGGCGGTCAGGCAGTTCACCGGGATCCACATCGACCATTTCGCCCTGTTCGACTTCGAGGGATTCGAGGAGATCGTCGACCAGGTGGGCGGAATCGAGATCTGCGTCGACCACCCGGTGCGCGACTCCAAGTCCGAGCTGCAGCTCCCCGCAGGCTGCACCCATGCCTCCGGTGCCCAGGCGCTGTCCTGGGTCCGCTCGCGCCGGACCCAGGAGCTGGTGGACGGACGGTGGCGGACCATGGAAGGGGTCAACGATCTGACCCGCAACGAGCGGCAGCAGGATGTGATCCTCCAGGTGTTCGCCGAGCTGAGCAGGCTCGACTCGTTCGAAGACCTGACCAGGACGGTCTCCGGCCTCACCGGCGCCTTCAGCATCGATGACGGGCTGGGGATGGGAGACGCCCTCTCCCTGCTGTGGAACCTGCGCGGTATCGACGTCGACCATCTGGAGCGGATCGCCATCCCGGTCGAGGACGAGCGCACCTCGGCCGGTGAATCGGTGCTGGTGCCGACGGTGCCGTTCGACCAGGTGCTGGGGGATGTCTTCCCCGATCTGGCGCCGATCAGAACGTCGTAGCCCAGCCTTTCTCCCCGCCGCTCGTACAATGCCGGGCGTGCCGCCCCCGACAACCAGCCAGGAGCTCAGGTGAGCGACCGCTTCGATCCGAACGATCCTTTCGCCGGGATCGAGCCGTACGAGGAGATCCCCGGTGGGTACGACCAACCGGGGAGACCGCACGACCCCCGCTCCGGAGAACCCCCTCCGCGCTCCCCGCTGCTCACCGGGATGGTGGTCGGGCTGTTGCTGGTGGTGGCCAGCATCGCCCTGTTCCAGCTCTTCAGCAGCGACGGGGGCGATCTCGGGACCGCCACCGACACCACGCTCACCGGCGAGACCACCGCCGCCCCGGGCGCCACGTCGACAACCGTGCCCGACGGGGAGAACACCGATGCCACGCCGGCCGACACCGACGGGACCGGAGCCCCGTCGGGAGAGTTCGAGCCGTATACCGGACAGGGCGACCCGGTCCCGGTCGAGGAGCTGACCCTGGCCTCGGACGGCGTCGGCCCCATCGCCCTCGGCCGACCGGCCGCCGAGGCGGTTGGCAGGCTCATCGCCAGCCTTGGCGACCCAACCGATGACACCGGGCCCCGCCCCTCGAGCGGCGAGTTCGGGGTCTGCGACGAGGACTCCGAGCGGATCGTGTTCTGGGGTCCCTTCGCCGCCGTGATCGTGGTCGACCCCGACGCCACCGAGACCTTCGGCGGGTTCCGGCTCGATCTGTCGTACGGCGGCTTCAGCAACGAGGCGGCGGAGCTGGGCACGCTGTCCGGGATCAGGCTGGGGGACTCGTTCCGGAACCTCCAGGAGATCTACGACAGCTTCGAGGTCGAGGAGGGCGAGGACCCCGACCTCGGGCAGATCTGGACGGTGAGCAGCATCGAGACCGGCAACCTCCTGCTGTGGGGGCCGCTGGCCGAGGGTGCGGTGCGGGGGATCTACTCCCCGGACGCATGCGACCGTTTCTGAGCCGCCGATCCCCGCCTTGCCCCGAGCGGGGGCGGCGGAGACCGCACCGCTAAGAGGCTCCGCCGATAGAAGGAGACCCGGCGGTTGGGGCTGGGGACCCCAACCGCACCGCGATGAGGCGTCAGCCGAAGAGCCATCAACAACAGCGCAAGAGCGAGCGCCTATCCGCGCTCGCTCTAAGATCGCCCCGTCGCCAGCCGAGGGGCCACCAGCCATGCGGACATCTCGTCTCAGTACCGTCACCTACGGCGCCCTGGCGGGCATGCTGCTGGCGCTGATGGCGATGGCTCTGTTCGGTGGGCGCTTCGCCCTCGGCACCGCAACCGCCACCCCCATCGGCGAAGGCTCCCCGGTCGCCGCACTCGGCTTCACGGCTTCGACCGGCTGGCTCTACGTGCTGGTCCTGGTGGTGGGGCTCGTCGCCGGGGCGTGCATCGCAGCCGGGGCCTACGCCGTCGGCCGGGAGGCGGACCCCCATGCGCCCCGATTCCCGCTCCGTTGGCTGGTGCCTGCCGCCGGTCTGGTCGGCGCCCTGTTCGCCTACGCCGGGATCAGGGTCACCCTGCTGCTCGCCGGGGAGACGGCGAACGGGATCGCCACCATCCCCATGGTGGCCACGGTGATCGGCGGCCTGGTCACCGGGGCGGGGGCGGGGGCGATCACGGCGGCGCTGGTCGATCGGCTCGCCCGGCCCGAAGTCCTCGGGCTGGGCGGGGCCGCTTGGCCCACCAGCCCGGCGGCGCTGCTGGGCGATTCGGCTCGGGCCATCGGCACCCCCATCCTCGCCCTGGTGACGGGCGGGGTGTTCGCCGTGGTCCTCGCCGAGCTGCTGCTCAGCCTGGAGGGTACGACGGCGATCATCGCCTTCTCGGTGGCGGGCGCCATCGTCCTCGGGGGGGCAACCCTGCTCGCCTACCGGCCGTGGGACCGCGCTGGGGCGACACCGTCCCCCGAACCGGCCGCCGAGCCACCGGCTCAGGCGTCGTCGATCGACCGCACCACCAGCGTCCCGTCGTCGAGGACCTCGTAGACGATCTCGACCGGGAGACCGGTCTGAAGATGCTCGGAGACGTGCCCGATCGGGGCCCCGTCGCCGAAGACCACCCCCGGAGCCACCACGAACTCGAGACGGTCCCCCTCCGTCGACTGGAGCAGGAACCGGTCGACCGTTGTGATGTCGCCGGTGACGTCGATGACAACTCCGGTCACCTCGTGGGTGGAGCTCCCGGAACAGCCCGCCACCACCAGCACGGCCGCCGCCAGGAGGCCCCAGCGGGTCACAGCCTGCCGGTCGGTGCCGGGGTGGCGTCGTCGAAGCGCTTCTCCTCCGCCCACCAGCTGAACCAGACGCCGGCGATGACCCCCCATAGCAGCAGCCCGCCCCCGAACTTCATGATCAGTCCGGCGACCATCTGATCGGTATGCGCCGACATCCCCCACAGACGGGGCATGGTCTCGTAGATGGGGTACACCGCCCGCTCGCCGAGGATCAGGAAGGCGGATGGGATCGTGGGGACCAGGGATTGCAGGAAGACGTATCCCATCCGCTGGAACGGGGCGAGCTGGGGGATGTCGGGGATGGGCCCGACCACCGGCCACCACATCAGGAAGGCTGTGCCGACGAGGGCGGCGTGGGCAACGAAGTGGAACAGGGTGGTGGTGACCATCAGCTCCACCACCGCCGGTGCGTGGAGCAGCCCGAGGACGGCGTTGAACAGGAAGAGGGCCACGAACGGTCTGGTCAGGATCCGCAGCACCGGAAGGACCGGCCGGACCGCCCAACGCATCAGCCACCACGGCGTGCCCCACAGCACCAGCGGCGGCCCCACCAGTGAGAGCACCAGGTGCTCCACCATGTGGATCGTGTACAGGCTGTTCTCGCCGATGTCGTGGATCGGCCAACCGGAGACGATCAACATGGCCGCCAGACCGCTGTGGAAGCGGATCCGCTGCGCCCGGGTGACGACGGGCTCCCCCCTGGGGGCGTGGAACGGGGCGAGCTGGCGGATCCCGTACTCGTAAGCGATGCCCAGACCGACCATCAACCCGATCACATCGAGGTGGAGGTGGAAGGGGGCCACGTCGGCGACGGTCGTCGCCAAGCCTACGTATGGCATCAGAGGGCGTTGAAGGTCAGCAGCAGCACGACGAACAGCGGGATCGACCCGAAGACGCCGAGGAGGAACAGGCTGCGGTACAACAGTCGGTCGAACTTGAGATGCATGAAGAAGGCGATGACCATGCCGAACTTGATCGCCCCGAGGCCCAGCAGGAGCGGGACCAGCACCGGATCGAGGGCGTCGATGTACGAGGCGGCCACCTCGAGCGCGGTCACCAATGCCAGGATGAGGGCCACGATCCAGTACAGCTTGGGGGCGGGGTGGGCGGTGTGCTGGGCCACGGTCACACCTGGAGCAGGTAGACGATGGTGAAGATCACGATCCACACGATGTCGACGAAGTGCCAGTACAGCCCGACCAGCTCGACGTTGAGCCCCCGGTCGTGGTGGAGGCGGCCGCTGGTCGACAGGATCACCATGGCGGTGAGCATCAGCACCCCGATGGCGACGTGGGCGCCGTGGAAGCCGGTCAGCATGTAGAAGGAGGACCCGAACGGGCTGGTGCTCATGGTCAGCCCGGCGTGGACGAACTCGGTGAACTCGAAGATCTGTCCGGCAAGGAAGGTGGCCCCGAGCAGGGCGGTTCCCGTCAACCAGACCCGGGCCTGTCTGATGTCACGCCGCTCGAAGGCGTTGTGGGCCAGCACCATGGTGAGCGAGCTCATCAGCAGCACAAACGACGACGCCGAGGTGAAGGCGACGTCGAACAGCTCGGTCCCCGGCCCGTCCGCCGTGGTGTTGCGGTAGAGCAGGAACGTCGAGATCATCGCCCCGAAGAAGATGCACTCCGATCCGAGGAAGACCCACATCCCCGTCTTGCGGGTGCGGTGGAGGTCGAACCCGCCCTCGTGGTCGGCGGGGATCGGATCGGCGATGGAGTGGGCGGACATCAGTGGTGCTCGCTCCTGGTCACCGGCTCCAGCGACCAGCCGAACAACCCCCACAGGGCGACGACGGCGCCGACGGCGACGGCGATCCAGCCGAAGCTGAGGTAGACGAAGCCGTAGCCGAGGATCACCAGGCCGAGGGCGGACAGCGCCGGGTAGTACGAGGGCGACGGCATGTGGATGTCGCCGTGGGCTTCACCCTCCTCCTCGGCGAACACGTCGATCTCGGCCCCGGTGACCGCAGGGATGCGAACGGCGCGGCCCTGCTCGTCCTCGGCGTACTTGGTGTGCCAGAAGTCGTCGAGCGACCGGACCAGCGGCACCTCGTCGAAGTTGTGCTCCGGCGGCGGCGACGGGATCGACCATTCCAGGGTGCGCCCGTCCCACGGGTCGGAGCCGGAGAGGGTTCCGTTCTTGCGCGACCTGATGATGTTCCAGATGAAGAACAGCAGGGAGATGCCGATGATGTACGAGCCGATCGTCGCCATCAGGTTCCAGAACTCGAACCCGAGCCCCTCGGGATAGCGGTAGGTGCGGCGGGGCATCCCGTTGAGCCCGAGGATGTGCATCGGACCGAACGTGAGGTTGAACCCGAGCAGCATCAGCCAGAAGTGGATCTTGCCGATCCGCTCGTCGAGCATGTGGCCGGTCCACTTGGGGAACCAGTAGTAGACCCCGGCGACGTACCCGAAGATGGCGCCGCCGAACAGGACGTAGTGGAAGTGACCCACCACGTAGTAGGTGTCGTGCTGTTGGTAGTCGGAGGGGACCACGGCGTGGGTGATGCCGGACAGCCCTCCGATGACGAACATGGCGATGAACCCGAGCGAGAACAGCATCGGGGTCGACATGTTGAGCCGGCCTCCCCAGGTGGTCCCGATCCAGTTGAAGATCTTCACCCCGGTGGGGATGGCGATGATCATGGTGGCGACACCGAACCCGGCCTCGGCCACCGGGCCCATGCCGCTGGTGAACATGTGGTGGGACCAGACCCCGAAGCCGATGAACCCGATGGCGACGCCCGAGAACACCACGAACTCGTAGCCGAACAGCGGTTTGCGGCTGAAGACGGGCAGGACCTCGGACACGATCCCCATTGCGGGCAGCACCAGCACGTAGACCTCGGGATGGCCGAAGATCCAGAACAGGTGTTGCCAGAGCAGCGGATCGGCGCCCGCCGCCGCCTCGTAGAACAGCGCCCCGAAGTTGCGATCGAGGAACAGCTGGAACAGCCCGATGGCGACCGAGGGGAGCGAGAACAGCAGCAGGAAGGCGACCACCAGCGACATCCAGGCGAACACCGGCATCCGCAGCATGGTCATACCGGGGGCCCGCATGGTGAAGCAGGTGGCGACGAAGTTGGCGGACGACACGATCGAGGCGACGCCGAGGAGCTGGAGCCCCACCGACCAGAAGTCCATCCGTACCGCCTCGGTGATCTGCCCCGACAGCGGCGCATAGCCAACCCAGGCCCCGTCGGGGGCGCCGCCGGCGAAGAACGAGGTGTAGATCATCAGCCCGGCGAACAGGAACAGCCAGTAGCTGAAGGCGTTGAGCCTGGGGAAGGCAACGTCCCTGGCGCCCAGCATGATGGGGAGGAAGTAGTTGGTGAACGCCGAAGCGGTCGGCATCACCACCAGGAACACCATGGTCAGCCCGTGCATGGTGAACAGCTGGTTGTAGGCCTCGGCGCTGAGCAGGGTTCCGTCGGCCTGGGCCAGCTGGGTTCTCACCAGCAGCGCCTCGATACCACCGATCAGGAAGAAGGTGAAGGCGGTGACCCCGTAGAGGATCCCGATCCGCTTGTGGTCTACGGTGGTGATCCAGCCCCAGATCCCGCTCCGTCCGTCCTGGATCAACGGCGCCGCCACCGCGGTCATCTCCATCCCTCCAAAAGCTCGACCAGCTCCGAGATCTGCCCGCTGTCGAGACCGTAGCTCGGCATGCCGAGGATCCGGCCCGCTTCCAGGTCGTTGCGCTCGGGCGCCATCGGCTTCAGGTCCGACGGATTGTCGATCCACTGGGCCACATGCTCGGCGGTGTTGTCCAGGATGACGCCGGCCATGGTCGCCCGGCTCCCGAAGTGCCCCAGGTCCGGCCCGTACTGGGCGGAGAAGGTGACCCCGTCGACCTCGACGACGCGATCCTCGCCGAGCACCGAGACCGAACCGTCGGTATCGACCACGGTGGCCTGATGACAGGCGGTGCACACTGCGTTGAAGGTCTCGAAGCCTGCGGCGGCGGCGCCCTCTGCGGGCACCACGGCCGGTTCGAGCTGGGCGGCCACCCATGCGTCGAAGTCGGCGGGTGATTGGACATGCACCCGGAGCCGCATGTCGGCGTGGGAGAGCCCGCAGAACTCGGCGCACTGCCCGGGGATCACGCCCGCCCCGTAGCCGAAGTCCTTGTCGGCGACCTCCGGGTCGGCCTCGAGCACCAGCTCGGTGATGCGGCCGGGAACCACGTCGCGCTTCCCGTTGAGCGGCGGCACCCAGAACGAGTGGATGACGTCCCGGGAGGTCATGGTGAGCTGGACCTGGACCCCTGCCGGGATGTGGAGCTCGCTGGCGGTTACCAGGGTGTGGCCGTCGGCGGAGGCGAGGTCGACGTACTCGAACTCCCACCACCATTGATGCCCGGTGACGTTGACCTGCACCACGTCGGGGCCCTCGGCGGTGGCGCGGACGTCGAAGATGCCGCGCACGGTGGGGACGGCGAGCACGGCGAGGAGCACCGCAGGGACGATGGTCCAGGCGATCTCGAGAACCGTGTTGCCGTGGATCTGGCGAGGCTCCCTGGTCTCGCCCCTGCGCTCCCTGAACCGGAAGATGCTGTACAGGAACACCGCCATCACCACGACGAAGACGATGACGGCCAGCAGGTACACCAGGTCCCACAGCCCGTCGAGATCGCGGGCGATGGGGCCTTCGGGACGGAGCGCCGACTGGGGGCCCGACCCGGAGCATGACGCCAGGACGAGGACGGCGACGCCGAGCAGGCCCGCTCGATCGAGGGTTCGGGCCGACCTGGGCCGATCGCCCGTTACCGTGTCAGGGGATGGGTGTCGCCGCTCGGCTGGCATGGCGGCGCATCGTACCGATCAGGAAGGGTCGGCGGAAATCATCCGAGAACGGCGGCGAGCTCGGCGGTATCCATCACGCCTTCGAACCTGGCGACGACCGTGCCCTCCCCGTCGACGACGAACACCCAGGGCTCGGACGGGAGGTTGTACCAATCGGGCCCGACGGCGGGGGCGAGGTGGGCGGCATCGGGGGCGAAGTCGGGATCGGTGAGCCCGGTGAACACCTCGACGTGGACGAACTGGACATCCGGGTGCTCGGGGGCGATCGCCTTGACGTTGTCGAGCAGGGGACCGCATGCCGCCGAGACGCAGAACGCAGGGGTGCTGAACACCACGACGGTGGTCGAGCCGTTCCCGATCGCCTCGTCGAGCGACCACCGGTAGAAGGCCGGGTCGGGGTCGGAATCGCTGCTCAGCTCCTCGATGGTCGACCCGTCGAGCGTCGGGGTCGGGGGCGCAGGGGCGGGCTCGCCCAGCCCCGGGGCGGACGTATCGTCCTGCACCGTGAAGACGAACGGTTCGAGCGGGTCGCCGCCGCTTGGGGTGACCTCGGCCACCCAGGTCCCTGCCTGCCCGAAGTCGAAGTCGGCGCGGTACAGACCGGTGACGCCTGCCACGATCCACATCCAGGTGCCGTCCGTGGTCATCGACGCCCCCGGGTCTCCCTCGGGGTACACGGTGACCGACAACGCCTGGTCGGGTGAGCCGAGACGGCCTCCGGTCGGGTCGCCCAGCCCGACCAGCAGCCTCTCGGCGCCCATGCCGATGTCCGAGGAGGCGCGGATGGCGACGGCGTCGGCAGGAAGGGTCCCGCTGGCGCCCACCGTGGTCGCGGTGTGGCCGGTGTGGTCGACGGTGGTCGAGGCGGCCTCGCCACCGCCGCCACAGGCGCCGACCGCCAGCAAGGCGAAGGCAATCATGACCCGATGACGGCGCACCGGACGGAAGCGGTTGGGCGACACCGGGTCAGCCGCTGGGGAAGGTGGTCGAGGTCGGATTGGTGGACTCGATGGTGCTCAGGATGTCGCCGAGGGCGTCGAAGAAGGCGGGAAGCGCCCAGGCGAGCACCCTGAGCCCGATCAACAGCAGGATGACGGTGAGGGCGGTCCTGACCCAGAACAGGTACGGTCTGTCGGGGTCGAACACGGTCTCCATGAAGCGCTGGAAGCCGGTGGCCGGCTCGGACCGGGGGGCAGTGGACGGGCGCATCGGCGGAGCCGTCAGGGCCATCACCGGCTGCTGCCGCTCGACCATGGGAACCGCCTCGGTGGGAGCGTCGATGAGCTCGCGGCCGGTGGCGGCCGGTCTCCGGGCGGCGGCGACCTCGGCGGTGACGACCGGGATCAAGGCGGCCTCGTCGAAGCTCTCCATCGGGGGCGCCTCGGTGACCGTGGCGGCTGCGGCGGCGCCGTCGGGGCCGGCAGGCAGAAGGGAACCGGTCAGCTCGGCCGGCTCGACCCCGAGGACCCTGGCCAGCCGCTCGATGGTGGCGGCGTCGGGTTGGCGCTCCCCGCGTTCGAGGGCGGCGACCACGGTCGCCGTCGTGT
>JBPCMS010000085.1:0-11124 GCA_051002015.1 Acidimicrobiia bacterium | reverse complement strand
TTGGGGTCGGCGAAGCGTTCCAGGACGGCGAGATCAGCGGCACCGAGATCACCGGTCAACGGTGACATCGGCAGCAGCTGACGAACCAGGTCCTTGATGCGCCGCTTGTGCTCGGCCCCGGCTCGGGTCAACCGGTCGGTGACCCGCACCCGGCGGTCCAGCGCCGCCCGCTCCACCCCGGGCAACACCAGCGGTTGCAGACCGGAAGGGTCAAACAACGGCAACCGGGCCAAGGTGTCGGCGTCGATGCCGTTGGTCTTGGTATGCCGAGACAGGAACCGGCGCAGATCCGCCGCCTTGGCCGAGGACACCCGATGCACCACATGGCCTCGCTGGGTGAAGAACACCGCGATCGGTAGCCACGCTGGCCCCGTCGGTTCCACCACCACCTCCAACCGGGTTCCCGCCGGCGTGCCCGCCAACGCCGCCGCTTCGACCTCGCTGAGGCTCTCGGTCGTCGGCCACGCCTTCCGCTTGGCCACGGTGTTGCCTTCCCCGTCCAACACCCGCACCGTGTGTGCGCTGGTGATCCCCAAGTCGATACCGACCAGGCGTCTATGTTGCATCTCGTCTCCTCGGTTCGTGTCGGTTCCACCGGCTCGCCCGCTGAGGCGACGCACGTACACGGCCACGGTCCCAAGGAGACACGCCCAACCGACGGCTCCCACTCATGTGCTGCAACCGGGTCCGGTCTCGAGGACCGACCCACTTCCCTCATCCGGGGCATCCGTGGCCAGGCCAGGTGTGGCAATCAGAGGAACGAGGCCAACCCCTCACGGGGTCCCCTCAGAAGTTATCTCCACGCCACCCCCCAGACCAGCCGGGATGACCATTCAACCCTGGGACCTCAGCCCGTAGTGGATCCACGGTGCAGATGTCCCTTACATGAAGTTCGAGACCGACGCCATCCGCTGAGCAGCCCGGTAAGCCCGGTCAGCCCGCCTGCCGCCGCTTACCCACCTGGGCGACGACGACCCTGAAGTCGCCAAGCCCGCGCGGATGCAGCAGCGTCCCGGCGTCGGTGTGCTCCGCCCTGGTCCTGAGCCGCTCCATCGGATTCCCGTCGACCGCCAGCGCCCGCTCCTCATCCACCAGCCGGGCAATCACCTCCTTCAGACCCCACCGCTCCAGGAACTCGGCCTGGGTCAGCAGCTCGACATCGGCGTGGGCCCGTTCCGCCGCCGCCACCACCGCGGAGAAGTTCACGTCCATCGTGATGTCGGTGGCGCCCGGCTCGGCCAGCGGGTCCGGACCGAGGTGATGCCCGTGGTAGGTGCGGATGGTGCCCTCGCCCCGGCGCGGGGCCAGCTCCTCGGCGGTCCCCCCATAGTCGAACACCACCACGGTGCCGTTGCCGATCCGGCGCAAGCTGGTGGTCACCCACCCGCCCGCTTCGAGCTGAACCTCGACGATGCCGCCGTCGGCGACCGGCCCGGAGAAGCGGTCGGCCCAGGCGACCACCTCGGGTCTGGGGTGGGCACCCACCGGGGCGAGGACGCCGTCGACGACGCCGACGCGCCGCTCCTCCCATCCGGTGCCCGACCGGACGGCGAGGGCGGCGGGCAGGTTGTCGAGCAACTCGTTGGCGATGACCACGCCGCCGGAGGTCAGCGGGACGTCATCGAACCTGTGGTGGACGGTGAGCCCGGCGACGGCCCCGAGGGATGACCGCGCCGCCGGGGACACCTCGACGGCGTGGGCATCCACCGTGTGGCCCAGCACGGCCAGCAGCGGCCCGAGCAGCGAGCCGGACCCGGCCCCCACCTCGACCACGGTGGTCCGGTGCGCCCGGGGATGGCGGTTGGCGGCCACGAAGCGGGCCAGGATCCGCCCAAACCACGGGCTCACCTCGGGCGAAGTGAGGAAGTCACCGGACGCGGCCGAGCGCAACGGCCCGGTGGCGAAGTAGCCGTGTCCGGGGTCGTACAGGCACATCCGCATGAACTCGTCGAAGGGGATCGGCCCGGTGGCGGCGATCCGGGCGGCCAGGATGTCGGCGAGCGGGGTGCTCACGGGAGGCGGTGGGGCCGACCCGGGTCAGGGGCCGGCGGCGAGCGAGCTCGCCAGCTCGCCGATGGTGGCCGCCACCGGGGGGTAGAAGCCGATCACCAGCACCCCGACGGCGGTGAGGATGAGGGCGAACCGCAGCGACGGGACGACCTGGCTGGCCATGCCCTTGAGCCGGGCGGCCGGGATCCAGTCCGGCACCGGGTCGAACCAGGCGGCCTTGATCACCCTGGCGTAGTAGTAGAAGGCGACCACCGAGTTGACGGCGGCGATCACCGCCAAGGCCACTCCCCAGCCGGTCTCGATGCCGAGCACCGAAGAAAACATCACCAGCTTGGCGAACCAGCCGGCGATGGGGGGGATGCCGGCGAGCGAGGCGAAGAACAGGGCGAGGAGACCGGCCAGCCCCGGGGCATAGGTCGACAGCCCGGCCCAGTCGGCGATGGCGGTGCTCTTGATGCGGTTGGCGCCGGCGATGACCACGGCGAAAGCGCCGAGGTTCATCACGGCGTAGATCACCAGGTAGGTGATGGTGGCGAAGAAGGCGGTCTGGAGCTCGTCGGCGGTGGCGTTGGCGGCGGCGGCGGCGCCGAAGGGAACGAGGATGAACCCGCCCTGGGCGATCGACGAGAAGCCGAGCAGCCGGACGATGTCGTCCTGCCGCACCGCGATCAGGTTGCCCACCGTCATCGAGAGCGCCGCCAGGATCCACAGCAGCGGGCCCCACACCGAGCGCAACTCGGCGAAGGCCAGGTAGCACACCGAGAGCAGCCCGACGAAGCCGGCCGTCTTGGACACCACGGACAGGTAGGCGGTGACCGGGATGGGGGCGCCCTGATAGGTGTCGGGGGTCCAGAAATGGAACGGGACCGCAGACACCTTGAAGGCGAACCCGAGCAGGGTCAGGATCACGCCGACGGTGAGCAGCGGGGAGGGCGGCAGGGTGGCGATCGCCTCCCTGATCCCGTCGAAGGTGAGCTGACCGGTGTAGCCGTACACCAGCGACATCCCGAACAGCAGGATCGAGGCGGAGAGCACCCCGACGATGAAGAACTTGAGCGCCGCCTCGTTGGAACGGGCATCGCCCTTGCGCCACCCCGCCATGAGGAACGTGGGCCCGGTGACCAGCTCGAGCCCGACGAAGATGGTGACCAGATCACGGCTCGACGCCATCACCAGAGCCCCCAGCGCCGAGCACAGCATCAGGAAGTAGAACTCGCCCTGCCAGAAGCGCTCCTCCTCGAGATACCCCACCGACAGGAGGATGGCGATGAAGGTCGCCGCCAGGAACACCCCCTTGAGCACGATGGCGAAGGTGTCGAAGACGTACGAGCCACCGAACAGCACCCGGTCGCCGGTGTCGGCGCAGAAGCCCAGCGAATCGCAGAAGCCGAGGGTGAGGACGGGGACGAAGGCGGCGAACAGCCCGACCAGCCCGATCGTCGCCGTCCAGTACTTGGGCACATCGAGCAGGTCGACCACCAGCACCACCACCAAGGTGACGGCGAGGATGATCTCCGGGAGGAGAGCGTGGTAGTCGAGCGGCGGCACCGGTTCAGCCTCCGAACACGGTCTGGACGAGGGCGGTCACCGCGTCGTTGGTGGCGCCGAACACGATGCGGGGGAACACCCCGACCACCAGGATCGTGATCACCAGCGGCACCCACGCCGCCATCTCCCAGCGGTCCACGTCGTGGAAGAGGTGACCGTCCCACTCCTCCTTGGGCTCGCCGAAGTTCACCTTCTGCAGCATCCACAGGAAGTAGCCGGCGGTGAGCACGGTGCCGATCGCCGCCGCCACCATCAGGGTGCGGAACAGGCCGGTGCTCAGACCTTCGAGCGGGTTGAACGACGCCAGCATCGCCATGAACTCGCCCCAGAACCCGGCCAGCCCGGGCAGCCCGAGCGAGGCCATGACGGTGAAGGCGAGGATGGCGGCCATGATCGGCATCTGTTTCTGATTGCCGCCGAGCCGGGCCATCTCCCTGGTGTGGAACCGGTGCGACATCGACCCGGCGAGGAAGAACAGCAGACCGGTGATGATCCCGTGGGCCACCATCCCGATGATGGCGGCGTTGATACCGATGTCGGTGAGGGTGGCGATGCCGAGCATGACGAAGCCCATGTGCCCCACGGAGGAGAAGGCGATGAGCCGTTTCATGTCGGTCTGGGCGAGACATGCCAACGAGGCGTAGATGATCCCGACCACGGCCAGGATGCCGATGACCGGCGCCCAGTTCTGTGCCTCATCGGGGAGGATCGGCAGCGAGATCCGGATGAAGCCGTAGGTGCCCAGCTTCAGCAGGATGGCGGCGAGGAGCACCGACCCCACCGTCGGGGCGGCGGTGTGGGCGTCGGGCAGCCAGGTGTGCAGCGGGAACATCGGGACCTTGACGGCGAACCCGATGAACAGGGCGCCGAACACCCAGAAGGCGAAGGTGCCGGCGAACAGGTCGCCCCGGGCGGCCAGCTCCACCATGTCGAAGGTGCGCTCCGCTCCCCCGTCACCGGACCGGAAGAACAGCGCCAGGAACCCGAGCAGCATCAGCGCCGAGCCGAAGAAGGTGAACAGGAAGAACTTGATCGAGGCGTAGAGCCGCATCTCGGTCACCCGGTTGAACACCGGGATGTTCACCTCGTTGCGGTCGCCCCAGATGCCGATCATGAAATACATCGGGAGCAACACGATCTCGAAGAACACGAAGAACAGGATCAGGTCGAGGGCGACGAACGTCCCGATCATCCCGGTCTCCAGCGCCAGGATCAGGATGAGGAACGCCTTGGGGTTGTGCGGGTCGGGCCAGTGCTCCCACGAGTACACGATGCAGAGCAGGGTGACGAAGGTGGTCAGCACCACCAGCGGCAGGCTGATCCCGTCCACCCCGATGTGGTAGTTGGAGTTGACCGCGCCGATCCATTCCAGGTCGGTGCCGAACTGGAAGGTCTGGGCGTTGCCGAGGTCGAAGGCGAAGACGAGCACCACCGACAGCACCAGCGCCGCCGCCGCCGACACCAGCGCCGTCATCTTCTGCAGCTGCTCGTTGGCCTTCGGGATGGCCAGCAGCACACCCGCCCCGATCAGGGGAAGGAACACCACGAGGCTGAGGCCCCATCCGTTCTCCAGCATCGGTCCTCCTATAGAAAGATGACGAAACCCGCCACCAGGGCCACCGCCCCGGCGACCATCCCGACGACGTACTGCTGAATCCGTCCCGATTGAGACCTGCGCAACACGGTACCGGCGGCCCCGGTGGCGGCGCCGGCGGCGTTGATCGCCCCATCCACGCCCTGCTGGTCGAAGGCGTACACCAGCTTCCCGATGCCCCTGGCGGCGAACCCGGCGCCGTTGATGACGAAGTCGATCACGTGCCCGTTGAACCAGTCGACCGCCCGAGCGATCGGGCCCCGAACCGGCTTGACGATTCCCTCCATGTAGAAGTCGTCGATCCCGTACCTGGCGGAGAGCAGCGGGTACAGAACCGGGATGCTGAAGGTGTCGCGGGCCTCCTGCGTGTCCCGGTCCGGTCCCCAGATGCGGTAGCCGAGGGCGATCCCGGCGGCGGCGGCACCAAGACCGAGCACCATGGCCAGGTAGTCGAAGCTCTCGGCGTGATGGTCGGCCACCAGATGGAACCGGGCCCCGACCACGTCGGTGAAGGTAGAGGTGATGCCCGGAATGTTGATCCAGCCGGCCACGATCGAGAAGACCCCGAGCGCCGCCAGCGGCACCCACATGACCCGGGGCGACTCGTGGGGATGGCCGTGGCCCTTGTAGCTCCCGTAGAAGGTGAGGAACACGGTGCGAGCCATGTAGAAGGCGGTGACGAAGGCGCCGGCGACGGCCAGCACCAGCACCACGTTGGCCAGGGCGGCGCCGCCCTGGGCACCCGTGAACCCGGAGTCCCCCGACCCGGCGAAGCGGAGCGAGGCGAGGATCTCGTCTTTGGAGAAGAACCCGGCCAGGGGCAGGATCCCGGCCAGGGCGAGCGAGCCGACCACGAAGGTGCGGAACGTCCACGGCATGTCCTTGCGGAGCCCGCCCATGTCGGTCATCTCGTTGGAGTGGACAGCGTGGATCACCGACCCGGCCCCGAGGAAGAGCAACGCCTTGAAGAAGGCGTGGGTGAACAGGTGGAACAGCCCGGCGGTGTATGCCCCGGCCCCCATCGCCGCCGTCATGTAGCCGAGCTGGGACAGGGTGGAGTAGGCCAGCACCCTCTTGATGTCGTTCTGCACCAGGGCGATGAGCCCGGTGAGGAACAGGGTGAGGGCGCCGATCACGATGATGACGCTGCGCACCTCGTCGGCGAACCCCTCGGTGAGGTACAGCGGGTACACCCGGCCCACCAGGTAGACCCCGGCGGTGACCATGGTGGCGGCGTGCATCAACGCCGACACCGGGGTCGGCCCGGCCATGGCGTCGGGCAGCCATACGTGCAGCGGGAACTGGGCCGACTTGCCCATGGCTCCGATGAACAGCGCCACCCCGGCCCAGAAGGCGTACCGCGCCAGGGTCGGGGCTCCGCTCTCCACCCCGTCGAGAACATCGCTGAACCGGAACGACCCCACGGAGACGGCGACGATGATCGCCCCGATGAACAGCCCGACGTCCCCGACCTTGTTGGTGAGGAACGCCTTGATCGCCGCCGACGAGTTCTCGTGATCCTCCCAGTAATGCCCGATGAGCAGCCACGAGGCCACTCCCACCAGCTCCCAGCCGACGATGAGCTGGATCAGGTTGGGGGCCGACACCAGCACCAGCATGCCGCCGGCGAACAGGATGAACGAGGCGAAGAACCAGGTGTACCGGATGTCGCCCTCCATGTAGCCCTTGGCGTACAGGAAGACGAGGAAGCCGACCACCCCGATGATGAAGTACATCATGATCGACAGCCCGTCGACGTTCCAGCCCCACTCGATGGGGAACGAGCCGATGCGGGCGACCTCGATCGACCCCTCGTAGCCGATGGGGTTGGCGATGTGGCTGAGCAGTAGCACGGTGCCGTACAGCGCCTCGAACCCCATGACGGCGATGGCCACGTCCCATCCCTTGTAGGGGAACCGCTTGCCGAACAGGGCGATGACCCAGGCGGCCACCATCGGCACCACCGGGATCAGCCAGGCGGCGGAGGCGAGCAACCCCCCCGATGACAGCTCGGCGGCATGAGCCTCCTCGGCGGCCAGGATCACCGGGGCGAGCCGAGCGATCACAGCTTGAGCAGCTCCAGGTCGTCGACGTTGGAGGTGCGCCGGTTACGGAAGATCAGGAGCACGATGGCCAGCCCGATGCCGACCTCGGCGGCGGCGATGGCGATGGTGAACAGGGCGAACACCTGGCCGCCGGCGAGCTGGTCGGCGACGTGGCGGTCGAAGGCCACCAGGTTGATGGTGACCGCGGCCAGCATCAGCTCCACCGAGAGCAGTACCAGCACCGCGTTGCGTCTGGTGAGCAGCCCGTACACCCCGATCGAGAACAGAGCGGCGCCGAGCAGGATGAACTGGGTGATGGTCACAGCCCGCCTCCCTCGCCACTCCCCGGATCGCGCCGGGCCAGCACGATGCCGCCGATCAGCGCCGCCAGCAGCAGCACCGAGATCGCCTCGAAGGGGATGACGAACCGGGTGAACAGCACGGCGCCCAGATCGCCGGTGCGGGTGGCGTCCGCCGGCTCGGTGAGTGGCTGGGCCGAGAAGGCGTCGATAACGGCGAAGCCGATGAGGGCGAACAGGGCGAAGGAGACGGCGGCGGCGGCGATCTTGACGTTGCGGGGATGGCTCAGGGTGACCTCGCGCCCCATCGGCGCCCTGGTGATCATGATCCCGAACAGGAACAGCACGACCACGGCCCCGATGGAGATCAGCACCACCGTCCACCCGACGAACTCGGCGCCGAGCAGGATCAGCATGGCGGCCGACGCCGCCAGCGTCCCCACCAGGTACAGGGCGGCGTGGACCACGTTGGTGGTGGTCACCAGCTTCACCGCCGCCGCCAGCATGGGCAGGGCGATGACGAGGAACACCCAGTTCTCCGAGGTCGACAGCCAGTCGCCGAAGCTCATGAGCTCTCCAGCGGCGGGGGCGGGGGCACGGTGGCCAGCCACTCGGTCAGCCGCTCCTTGTCATGGAGCATGTCGCTGATCGAGAACTCGCTGTACTCGTAGTCGGGGCTCCAGAACAGGGCGTCGAACGGGCACACCTCGACGCAGATCCCGCAATACATGCACAGGGCGTAGTCGATGTCGAAGCGGTCGAGGGTCGACCTGGTGCGAACTCGGCCCCCCTCCTTGTCCGGGGGGATCTCCTGTTTGTGGCCCTCGATGTAGATGCACCAGTCGGGGCATTCCCGGGCGCACAGCATGCACACCGTGCACGCCTCGGGGTCGAGGGCGATCACCCCGCGGGCCCGGGGCACCGGGGTCTCCTTCTCCTTCGGGTAGTTCACCGTCACCGGCTTGGTGACCATCGCCTTGAAGGTGACCTTCATCCCCTTGAGCAGACCCCACAGCGGCAGTTTGGAGATGTTCTTGTCGATCAGCGCCATCAGAGCACCACCTTGGCGATCCCGGTGAGGACGATGTTGACCAGCGCGGCCGGGATCAGCCACCGCCACGCCAACGATTGCAGCTGATCCTCGCGCAGCCGGGGCCAGGTCCACCGGAACCAGATGAACACGAAGCAGATGATGGCGACCTTGGCCACCAGGACCAAGGGGCCGACCACGTTGAGCATGTCGGGGTCCACCCCGGGGACCCAGTAACCGCCCAGGAACAGGGTGGACACGATGGCGGCCATCGACACCATCCCGGCGTACTCACCGAGGAAGAACATCGTGAACCGGAGCCCCGAGTACTCGGTGAGGTAGCCCATGGTCAGCTCGGACTCGGCGATGGGCATGTCGAACGGGATCCGGCTCAGCTCGGCGAGACCGGCCACCACGAAGATGGCGAAGCCGATGACCTGGCCCTTGAGCAGGAAGGGGAGGGCGACGTCGAAGCCGCCGATGCTGAACACGGTCTCGGTCTGGGCGGCGACGATCCCCTGCAGCGACATGGTGCCCGCCTGGACCGCGACCGCCACCGCGGCCAACACCAGCGGCAGCTCGTATGCGATGAGCTGGGCGGCGGCGCGCAACCCCCCGATCATCGAGTACTTGTTGCCCGACGACCAGCCGGCCATCAGCACCCCCAAGGTGGTGAGCGACGACACCGCGAGCAGGTAGAACAGCCCGAGGTCGAGGTCCTCGGCGATGAGGTCGGGGCCGAAGGGGACGATGACGAAGGTGGCCAGGGTGCCCATCAGCACGACGTAGGGGGCGAGACGGAAGACTGCGTCGTCGGCGGCGGCCGGGACCAGGTCCTCCTTCTGCATGAACTTGAGCCCGTCGGCCAGCGGCTGGGCCCAGCCGAAGCGGCCCCCGGCGAAGTAGGGGCCGATCCGGCTCTGCATGTGCGCCGAGATCTTGAGCTCGCCGTAGATGACCACCAGGGCGCCGGGGAGCATCACGGCCATGATGAGGGCGATCTTCAGCAGCAGCTCGAGCCAGAAGTTCATCGGTCGACATCCCCGAGCACGAAGTCGAGGCTGCCCATGATGGCGACCAGGTCCGGCACGAGGGCACCCTCCAGGATCCAGGGCAGGATCGACAGGTTGGAGAACGAGGCCGAGCGGATCTTCACCCGGTAGGGGATCTTCCCCCCCTGCGACACCACGTAGTAGCCCATCTCCCCCTTGGGGTTCTCCGCCCTGACGTAGGTGGTCCCGGTCGGGACCTTGAGAATGCGGGGGACCTTGGCCTGGAGCGGGCCCGAGGGCAGCCCGTCGATGGCCTGCTGGATGATGCGGGCCGCCTGGCGGATCTCCTCGAGCCGCACCATGTAGCGGTCGTAGCAGTCGCCGTTGCGGCCCAGCGGCACCTCGAAGTCCATGGAGGAGTAGGGGAGGACGTCCTCGTGCTTGCGGAGGTCGAAGTCGACCCCCGAGGCCCGCAGGTTGCCTCCGGACAGCCCGTACTTGAGGGCGATGTTTGCAGGAATGACCCCGACGCCGACCGTGCGGGCGTGGATCACCTCGTTGCCGGTGACCAGGTCGTCGATGTCGCCACAGACGTCGATCACCTTGTCCATGGCGTCCCTGGTCTCCTGCAGGAAGCCCCTGGGCAGGTCCTGGGAGACCTTCTTCTGGTCGGTCCCTCCCCCGGCCACGGGCTTGACCCCGCCGACCCGGTTGAAGTTGGGGTGGAAGCGCCCGCCGGTGACGCTCTCGATCAGCTCGAGCACCCGCTCCCGCTCGCGCAGGGAGTGCATCAGCGGCGTGGTCGCCCCCAGCTCGAGCGGGTACGAGGACATGAACACGAGGTGCGAGGCGATGCGGGCCAGCTCGGTGAGGATCATCCGGATGTACTGGGCCCTCGGTGGTGGCTCGATCCCGGCCAACTCCTCCACGGCACGGATGAAGGGGATCTCGTTGGCGAAGCCGGACACCCAGTCGATCCGGTTGACCAGGGCGGTGATCTGGGCGTAGGTCCTGACCTCGCTCAGCTTCTCGTAGCCGCGGTGCATGTACCCGATCACCGGTTCCACCGACTCGACCCGCTCGCCGTCAACCTTGGCCACCAGCCGGAGCACGCCGTGCGTCGACGGGTGCTGGGGCCCGATGTTGAGCGTCATGTCCGGTGTCTCCAGCTCGACGGACACCGCCGCCTCGGAGATGTGCATGGCGGTGCGGGGATCGAGGGTGGTCACGCCTCGTCGTCCTCACCCTCGGTGGCGTCGCCCTCGGTGTCGGCTTCGCCGGCCTCGACGTTGGCGGTGCCCGGCATGCCCTCGACATCGACGGTGCCGGGCCACGGCTTCACCTCGCGGCTGAGCAACGGGTAGCTCTTGCGCAGCGGGTGACCCTCGAACCGGTCGGGCAGGTAGAGGTGCTTCTTGTTGGGGTTCCCCCTGAAGTCGAGCCCGAACATCTCGGCCGCCTCCCGTTCGTGCCACCCGGCGCCGGGGAGCAGGTCGACGATGGAGGGCATCCACGGGTCGTCCTTGGGCACGTCGGTCATCACGATCGCCCCCGAGGCATCCGTGACGGACGACAGCCGGCACAGCACCTCGTAACGCTCCTCCAG
>JBPCMS010000084.1:0-44631 GCA_051002015.1 Acidimicrobiia bacterium | reverse complement strand
CCAGGTCCACCCCACCCACCAGGGCGGATGGCACCCCAACACTCTCATCGTTGACTATCTTCAACATCGGCGTACTCCTCCTCGCCGGCTCACACCGGCGATCGTCTTATCGGACATCAGGAGGGTACGTCGCGTCCCAACCAGCAACCGGTCATCCACAACTTCTGGTTATAGCTCGAGGGTCTCCTGCATGCGGGTGATCGCGCTGGTATCGATGGTGTTGAGGACCGAAGCCGAGATCGCCTCGTAGGCCTTGGTCATCGACGCTGCCTGGTCGGCGACGGCCCCGAAGCGAACGAACGCCGTGGTGTCGATGTCGGCGAGCGCCGAGCGGGCGAGGGTCTCCTGCAACGCCGCGATACCCCTCGTCTGAAACACCTTGGTCAGCTTCGCCATCTCTCTTGACGACGTCGAAGCCAGAAATTGGCCGAAGGATGCAGTCGTCCGCACAAAGTCGTCCGGTGTACCATGCTCGAGAGCCTCGCGAGCAACACCGACGGCCACGGCGGCTGCCTCGGCACGCCGCCGTGCCTGGTAAGCCTCCTGGCGGTGAGCGGGGCTGCAGTACCTCGGCATGCGGCCTCGGTTGCTTCTCCGCTCGAACTCGTTGGAGCACCACTGGCATTTAGTCATTGACGAAATGTATCACAGTGGCCTTGTCGGCACAACAATGCTTGACGAGGGCACAAGATCGCCCTCTCGGCACGCGGGTTTCGCGAGGGGATGGCTCCCGAGAATGGCTCCCACGGCGGTCTCACGACTACCTCACCAGACTCCAGACGCGACGAGAACCCTTGCTGTGCAAGGGTTCTCGGTGGCACGCCCGGAGGGACTCGAACCCCCAACCTTCTGATCCGTAGTCAGACGCTCTGTCCAATTGAGCTACGGGCGCATGGTTGTCGGTGCGGCGCTGGCGTTCGTGGCGCGAGAGCCGTCGGTGCACAGCGCCCTCGGGCGCTGGCTGGCAGCCATGGTAGCCGGTCGGGTCCGGCGGATCGTCCCGGGTGGACTGTGGGCAGCCCTCAGGCAGCCGCGTCCGGGCGGGGGCGTCTGCCAACCGGGACCCCGCTGGTTCGTCCACCAGGTGAGGAAGGACCCGACGGCGACGAGCGTTAGGGAGCGCTCACCGCCGGGGGCGGGCGAGGCGCCGGATACTCCGAACCGGAGCGCCCAGTGTGGTGCGGAAGATGGCATTGTGCCTCAACGTGCCGAACTGGCTCCACTGACGGCGACGGTCTACGCACACGATCTCGGTCTCCACCTCGCCGGGCGCTCCCAGAGCGGAAGCCAAGGCGGTCAGGGTGTGCTGCCACATCTTGTCCTCAGTCCGACTTCCGAACATCTTGAACCCCATCTCGTAGATGGGGTCGCCGGGTCGGAGGAGGAGCTGGGCCTGGGCGATGGTCAGATCCTCGCCCTCCCCGTGGGCGCTGAACGTGATCCAGCCGGCGAAGGGGTGGCCTTCCGGGGTCATGAACGTGAACGACGTGTCGTCGGAATAGATCACCAGCACCCCGGTGGACAGCCGCATCGGACCCTGGGTGGCGTTGATCACCCCCACCTCGCCGGGACGGATCCCAGTCAGCGGGGCGTAGAAGCGGTTGCCCTTCGGCCAGAACTCCCCGTAGCGCTCCTTCCAGGTACTGATCACCACCTCCGGGGTGGCCACCGAACGGGGGAGGCGCACGCGGTAGGTCTTCTGCCACATCTGCCCGAAGCCCTGGAGGGGGCTCAGCACACGACGACCCTCAACGTTCAGGTTGAGGGCTTCGGGCGACACCCCCGACACGTGCAGCTTGTCGACTCGCCCCGCCCAGTTGGCCGCATCACGCGGCGCCTTCTTCTCGGGCGGACGTTCTTGCTCTTCCATCTCTCTGCCTCCTCACACGTTCCCGAGCGCCTGCTGCTCGTCGTCGTAGATCCCGATCGCCTCGTCGAGGCGGGTCAGCTCGAAGATCTGCCGGTAATGCTCATTGAGTCCGAACGCCGCCAGCTTCTGGCCTTGGCGATTGGCTCGGATGAGCATGGTGACCAGCAGGCCGATCCCGCCGCTGTTCATGTAGTCGAGGCCCTCGAAGTTGAGCACCACCGCCTTGATGGCTCCTTCGCCGGCCTCGGCATGGGCCCGGTTGAGGGTTTCCTCAACGAAGGACGTGATCTCGCCTTCGATGTCGATCACGCTCACCGAATCGCTCGGTCTGCGTACGGTCATGACGACCTGCGCGTCTTGCATAGCTCTCGCTTCCCTCCTTGGTCTGCTTTATCCCGCCGGAGCGGGGGTGGCGCTACTCCGGGCGCTCGCCTCGTCCGGGAAGATGCTCATGAAGTCCGACAGCCGGGTGATGGTGAAGATCTCCTGGTAGTGCTCCGACAGCCCGCAGGCCAGCACCGGGCGGTTGGCGGCCCTCGCCTTGGCCAGCAGCCCGACTATCAGGGCGATGCCGGTCGAGTTGATGTACTCCACCTCCGAGAAGTTGAGGAGAACACTTTCCGGCTCTGCGGAGATCGCCTCGGCGTAGGCGGCCTCGAGCCTTGGGCCGGACAAGGCGTTCACCTCGCCCTGGAGGTCGATGATCGCGACCGTCTGCTCGTATCGGACCTGGGCCTCAAACCTCCCCGACATCACGTCCTCCTTTCAAGTGATAGATCAGCTCGACGATGTGCCGGCCGTCGTTGCTGGAGACTCTCATGTCGTCACACATGTTCTTGATGAGGAATAGCCCCCACCCTCTGGGGGTCTGCTCCCCGGCCAGCTTGGCCTCCAGGTCGGGGGTGGCGGGCTCGGCGATCTCCCCTACTCCACCCATGTCGGTAACTCGCACCACCAGGGAGTCGTCCGAGCGGAGAACCCGGATTCCCACGGGGAGGTCGGCTTGGTTGCGGTTGCCATGCTCGATGGCGTTCATGGTCGTTTCGGCCACCGCCGTCTGGAGGCGTTCCAGGCGTCGTTCGCTGAGGGCGACGTCTGACACGGCGGCCACTACTTGGGCAACCGCCGAACGCTCGTTCCCGGGTTCGCTCCGCACCGAGAACTCCCCAAGCGTCTCCCAGTCCTCGGAGGCGGCGGCGAGGATCGCCCCGGTGCGGCTCACCGTCACCAGGGTTACGTCGTCCTCCTGGTCCCAGGCCGGACCCACGAAACGGGACAGCTCCGACAGCAGCTCGTCGATGAGCGGGGCTCCCCCGGGGTGGGTGCCGACCAGCCCCATCAGCCGGGGAAACCCGAACATCTCCCGGTCAGGATTGTGCGCCTCGGCCAGACCGTCGGAGTGGAGGAGGAAGCTGTCCCCCGGCTCCAGGGTCGCCTCGTTCTCCTCGTAGGACATGCCAGGCATGAGACCGAGCGGCATCCCGGTGGCGCGCATCTCCGCCACTCCGGAGCCGGTCCGGAGGTATGGCAGGTTGTGGCCGGCGTTGGCGTAGCGCACCCGTCCGCTGGCCGGGGCCAAGATGGCGTAGAGACAGGTGACGAACATGTTTGGGGGTATGTCGTCTACCAACAGCTCGTTGACCCGCCGAAGGATCTCTCCCGGCGATGTGAACCGTGAGGAAGCGGCCCGCAGCAGGGTACGACAGGTGGCCATCACCAGGGCGGCCGGAACCCCCTTGTCGGTCACGTCGCCGACGACCACTCCCAGCCGTCCATCATCCAACTCGATGAAGTCGTAGAAGTCGCCCCCAACCGCCCGGGCCGGCTTGTAGTAGGCCCACATCTCCCAACCCGGCAGCTTGGGCAACTCTTTGGGGAGAAGGGTCTGCTGGATGAGCTGAGCCACCCGCATCTCCTGCTCGACCCGCTCCCGCTCTTGGGCCTGGACCTCCTGCTGGCGGACGAGTTGACCGACCCGGACGGCCGGCGCGGCTTGGCCGGCCAGCCGGTCGAGGAGCTTGCGGTCGTCGCTGGAGTAGTCCTGGTCGGACAGGCGCCGGCCCAGATTGAGCGTCCCGATCAGGTCCCCTTGGTTGACCAGCGGCACCACCAACTCCACGCCGGCCTCCCGGAGCCCTCGGACCCCGTCGCTGTCGAGCTGGATCTTGCTCAGGTCGACGGGCTCGTCGGCGCTCTGGAGGTAGGCGAGGAAGGGGTCGTCGGGGGCCAAGTCGATCGGGGGAGCGTCGTCCCACACCGATGGGTCCGGGACTGCCTCAACCGCTTGGCGGGTCGGGCGCTCCCTCTGTCGCCACCGCAACTGTCCCTTGGTCATGATGACTCCTTGGTACCCGACGAGCGTCCCGGCAGCGTTACGAGATCGCCGGTGTCCAGACCCACTCCTACCATCCAAGAGCCGACTGTGTCGGGCTCGGGCCGGTATTTCGCTGGTCGATCTTGGGGAACGGCGTAGGGATCTCGATCACCGCCCGGTTGGGCTCCAACTTGGTCACGTCGTTTCCTTCCGCCTCGATCACCGGATGTCATCTCGCATCTCATTCCCGCAGCCACAGCGAGACGTGGGCCGGCTGCAGCGTCTCCCGCACGGTGGAGGTCAGATCCGACCGTAGGGCGTTCAGATCGACCTCTTCCCGCAGCCGGGCGGAGAACGCCTCCACCGTCCGGGCGGCGTCGTAGCGGCGACGGTTGAAGCGGCGGTCCACGAAGGACTGGATCCGCCGTCGGGCTGGGGAGAACAGGGCCGCCACCGCCAACGTCGAGCCGGCCACCGACAGGTCGTTCGATCCCGTCACCGGCCGCAGTACCGGCCCGAGCACTAGAACGCCGCCGACGTACACGGTCAGCAGCAGTCCCGTCAGCAGGGCGTAGCTCACCGTCCGGCTGATGATCCGGTCGATCGCGTATAGCCGGTACTTGAAGATGGCTATCCCTATGGCGGCCGGGATGCCCAGGATGCCGACGGTGGAGACCAGGTCGACCCAGAGGGGGTCGCCCTCCCGGGCGGCGTCGGCCACGGCCAACCCGATCAAGCCGGAGGCGGCGACGCCCGTGGCAAACATCAGCCATTTGAGCTGAAGGCGCTCCTCGCCCCGGGAGCTCAGGAACCGGAAGATCAGCGAGACCGCCCCAGCCACGAACGAGGCGAACGTCAGCGTCAGCGAAATGTTGCCGGGAACACTCGCCACCACCGGGAAGTCGTCGTCAATGGTGAGCAGCCCCAGACCCCGCTGGGGCCAGAGCGCCGCCCCCAGCGCCAGCGAAGCCCCGATCCCGGCGATGGCCACCCAGACCACCGGACGCCAACGGGCCGACGGCGGGCGGCCGTCCGGGAACAGCAGCAGCGCCAGGCCGAGCAGAGCAATCGGGGGGATCCAGATCCAGACGGTCACCCAGGCGGCGATCGCTGCACCGGGAAGCGGCTGCCCCCGCCCGGCAAAACCGACGATGGCGTAGAGGTAAGTCAATGGCGCTACCACCTGGACAAGCCCGAAGCCGCACAAGAGCCATCCGATCGGGTTGGCCGGATGGCGGCCGGCCACCAGGGTTCCCGCGGCCATGATCCCGAGGAGGCCCACCGAGAACAGGGCGGCGTCGGCCGTGAGCGGCTCCACGCCGGGAGGTGGCGGAGGTGCGATCGCCGACATCACGCCGGTGAGCCCCAGCAGTAGCACGAACAACCCGAACAGCCCCCCGGCCAGCCGGGTGGCGGCCGGGTGGGTCACGGCCCTCTCTGCTGGATCGTCCGGACCCGATAGCTCGGCATCGAGGAGACTCAACCACATTCCCGCAACGGACGCGTTACGGGAGCAGTCCCCCGTCAGAGGAGTCTGCCCGGCCCCAAAGCACCGCCATCTCGCGTAATCGGACCTACCTCTGCCTATCTGGTGTTAGAATCACACATCATGAACGAGATGAGGCGCACCACGATCTCCGCTCGGCGGGAGGACCTGGCCACACTGGAAGCAGAGGCCGGGCGGCAGGGCATTCCCCTGACCGTCCTGGTCGCCGAGGCCATCGCCGAGAAGGCCGCCGACCTGCGCTCCCGTCGGCGGCCACGCCTGGGCGTCGCCCACTCCAGCGACGGGCGATCGGCTGGCGAGCTGACCTCCGAGCCG
Source organism: Acidimicrobiia bacterium (assembly GCA_051002015.1). Classification (GTDB taxonomy): domain Bacteria; phylum Actinomycetota; class Acidimicrobiia; order Spongiisociales; family UBA5794; genus JACDBE01. Next base: position 38,625 of record JBPCMS010000084.1, on the reverse strand, counting down.
GTGGCCCGGCCGCCGCGGGCGTGAGCCTGGTTCTCGATACCGGCCCGCTACTGGCCGCTCTCGACGCCGCCGACCCGGACCATCCGGTGTGCGCCGATCTCCTGCTGGGGGCGACCGAGGACTTGGTGGTCCCGACGCTCGTGCTGGCCGAGCTCGACTACTGGTGTCACGAGAGACTCTCCGGCGAGGCGTGGCTCATCTTCCTCGACGATCTGCTGGACGGCGTCTACCGGGTCGAGGCGCCCACATTCGCCGACCTCACCCGCTGCCGGGAGCTCCAAGCCGCCTATACCGATCTCAGGCTGGGCATCGTCGACGCCTCCGCGATCGCGCTCCTCGAGCGACTCGAAGAGCCGAAGGTAGCGACCCTCGACCACCGGCACTTCGGGGCGGTCCGACCCGCTCACGTCCAGGCCCTGCGCATCCTCCCTTGAGCTCCCGGCCGGGGGACTACGCGCAGACGGAGTCAACCGTCGTCTGGTCGCCGAGACCCCCGCTCGAGGCGCCCATGTGGGCATTGACCTTCACGCCTCAGCGTCTCGCAGCCATACCGACACCGAAGCCGGTTGCAGGGCTTCCTGTACCACCCCGGCCAGGTCGGATCGGAGAGTGTCAAGGTCCACCTCGTCACGCAGCCGCTCGCTGAAGACCTCCACCGTCCGAGCGGCGTCGTAGCGGCGCCGGTAGAAACGGCGGTCGACGAAGACCTGGACCCGGCGGCGCAAGGGGGAGAAGAGAGCTGCCACCGCCAACGTCGACCCGGCCACCGCCAGGTCGTTGGAGCCGGTCACCGGCCGCAGCAACCCGCCCAGCACCACTACCGACCCCACGTACACGGTGGCCAACAACCCGGTAAGCGCCGCGTAGACCAGGGTCCGGTTGACTATCCGGTCGATCTCGTAAAGGCGGTAACGGAGGATGGCGATGGCCGCCGAGGCGGGCAGGAAGCTGACCAGGGCACCGAAGATGGCATCGCCGGCCACCACATCGAGGGGGAGCATCTCCCTCAGGGTGCCCACGACGACCACGAGCACCCCGGCGAAGGTGAACCATTTGAGCTGCTGGCGTTCCTCGCCACGGGAGCGGCGGAAGCGAAAGACGAGCGAGATAATGGCTGCGACCAAGGTGGCAGATGCCAGCGCGAGCCAGGCGTCCACCAGCGGGCCCTGTTCGGCTCCCCCAAAGGAGACCCCGATCGGGTTGGCGACTGACAGGTCCTCGTCCTGCAAGCTCAGCTCCGGGACCACGGCGCTCAGGATGGTGCTGGCGACGATGACGAAGCCGATCAGCCAACCGACCGGCCGCCAGCGGGGAGACACGGGTTTGCCGGTCGGAAAGTAGAAGGGCACGGCCGCCAGAGCCAAGCCAATGAGCGGCAGCCAGGAGATGTTCGAGTACCAGAGGGCGAACGTGGCGAGGGGAAGGCTTCCCGGCCGGGTGAAGAAGGCGTACTCGGCGTATTGCTGTGCGAGATACAGGGTGGCGGCGAGTAGGCCGACGGCCGAGAACAACCGGCCAACCAGGTGAGCGGGCCGACGGGCCATCAGCAAGGCGCCGACCGCCATGAAGGCGGCGAAGGCCACGAGCAGCGGAAAGTCGGTCTGGAGGTTGCCGGTCTGGAGGTTGCCATTGGCGGCCGCCAGGGGGATGGCCGCCCCCACGGCGGCCGTGAAGACGAGGAGCCCTAGGACCGCCACCAAGATCGAGATACGGTTGGTCACCTCCCCACCCCGATCATCCATACGGAGGTGGAGCGGGGCTGGAGGGTCTCCGGCCACCCGACGAAGGTCGAGGACGAGGTCGTCTCGGGGCGACGGCGAGCGATGAGGAGACCCGCCAGGGAGCAACCCGGTCAACACCACGAGAACCAGGACAACGGATTTCCGGACTCTCATCGCGACTCTCCGCGCAGCCACACCGACACCGAGGGGGGGTTGGAGGGTTTCCCTCACCACCCCGGCCAGATCGGATCGGAGGGTATCGAGGTCCACCTGGTCCCGCAGCCGGGTCGAGAACGCCTCCACCGTCCGAGCGGCGTCGTAGCGGGAGCGGTAGAAACGGCGGTCGACGAAGCCTTGAACCCGCCGGCGCAACGGGGAGAACAAGGCTGCCACCGCCAAAGTCGACCCGGCCACCGCCAGGTCGTTGGAGCCGGTCACCGGCCGTAGCAACCCGCCCAGCACCACCACCGACCCCACATACACCAACCCCAGGATGGCAGTCAGGGCACCGTAGACCAGGGTCAAGTTGATGATCCGGTCGATGTCGTAGAGGCGGTAGCGGAGGATGGCGATGCCGGTGGCCAGGGCGAACAGCGACAGGGCGCCGGCCGCGGTGTACGCCTGGAGGGCCTGGTGGGCGAGCTCGCCGATGACGACCGCCATCGGGAGTAGAGCGGCGGAGGTGATGAACCACCTGAGCTGCTGGCGCTGGAGGGCGCTTCCTCTTCGGTACCGGACTACCAGCGAGGACACCGAGGCCACGATTCCCACTATTAGAAAGGCACCGGCCATGTCCGTGAGGACGGTGAGGGCTTGCTCGGCACCTTCGATGGCGTACGGGTTGGGGCCCCCTTCCGACTCCGGCCATGGATACAGGCCGTTGCCGAGCACGGCGAAGAGGACAAAGCCTCCGGCCGTCCAGAGGACCCAGCGCCATCGTCGGGAGGGCGGCCGTCCGTCCGGGAAGAGCAGCAGGAGAGGGATGTAGGCCAGCCCGACGATGGGCGCCCACAGCCAGGACCCGATCCATGCGGCCAAGTCCGCGGCCGGGAGTCCACTATGCACGGCCACCTCCCGGTAGGCGTCGAGGAAGCCGCCCAACCCTCCCAGCGCCCCTACCGAGCAAAAGATCCAGCCGATCGAATTGGCCGGCTCCCGGGTGGCGATCACCGCCCCAACCGTGGCAAACACGACGAAGCCCACCGCGAAGGCCAGGTCGTCGTAACCCAACCCGCTACTGAGGGCCGTGGCTACCGAGCCGACCACCGTCCCGATGATCGTCAGCGTCCAGAGGAACCAGGGCAGCCGGAGGAGGGTCGGCCGCCTCATCCGGTCCCTTCCCTCAGGCCGAGGAGTGGTGGTGGTGTCCATCGTCGGAAGCGCGTGTCTAGGTCTACCTGGTTTCGCCACCGGGGGGTCGAGAAGCCCTCCACGGGGTGGGCAGGTTCGTAGCGGCGACGTAGAAACGGCTTGGCTTCCACTGCCACCATGGTCATCTTGGCGGCCGCCTTCGCCACCCTCTCCCTCATCTGAGCGGCTCCCGCAGCCACACCGACACCGAGGCCGGCTGCAGGGTTTCCTGTACCACCGCCCGGAGGTCCCGGGTCAGGGTCTCGAGGGCGACCTGGTCACGCAGCCGCTCGCTGAAGACCTCCACCGTCCGAGCGGCGTCGTAGCGGCGCCGGTAGAAACGGCGGTCGACGAAGCCTTGAACCCGGCGGCGCAACGGGGAGAACAAGGCTGCCACCGCCAAAGTCGACCCGGCCACCGCCAAGTCGTTCGACCCGGTCACCGGCCGCAGCAACCCGCCCAGCACCACCACCGACCCCACGTACACCATGGCCAACAACCCGGTAAGCGCCGCATAGACCAGGGTCCGGTTGACAATCCGGTCGATCTCGTAGAGGCGGTAACGCAAGATGGCGATCCCTACCGCCAGCGGCAATACCCCCGAGGAGACGACCCCCAAGTACGAGATCACCGCCGCCCAGGGAGGCAGGGCGCTCGACGATCCGTATCTCAGGAACACCAGGCCCTGGGCAACCACGAGAACCACGATCAGCCCGACGGCACTGGTGAACCAGCGGAGTTGCAGTCGCTCCAGCCCGGCGGCGCGCCGCTGGCGGATGACCACCGAGCCGATCGAGACCGCCAGCAGGGCGATCATCCAGAAGAACGCCGGTTCGGCCACCATCGCCAGAGCATCACCGAGAGCGCCGGGCGCCCCGTAGGGGTTGGCGACCTCCAACCCGCTCGTGTCGTCCACCGGACCGGAAGCGAAGGCAAAGGCCAAGGCGCCCACCAGGCTGGAAGCCATCACCGTCCATGCCATCCCGCCCCACCAGCGGGACGCCGGTCTCCCGGAGGGGAACAGCAACATGAGAAGCACCAGGGCGCCAACGCTGAGCAGCCCGGGCCAGGTGTAGAGCCACACCGCCAGGTCGAACCCCGGAGGCAGCGACGGCTGGGTGGTGCCGTAACGGGCGTAGGCCCCCGCCCAATTGTTGATCGCCCAGCCGACCTGGGAGACGACCAGCAGCCATCCGATCAGATGATCGGGACGCCGGATGACGATCACCGCTCCCATGGCCGGGAACACCAGGACCGAGAGGGCGGCGAGCAGGCTGGTGGCGAGGTTAGCGGTCACCTCGACGAACGCCGGCCGGTTGACCTCATCGAGGTAGACACCCCACGACACCAGACCGACCTGCAAGCTGACCGCGCCCCAGATCGTCCAGCGTTTGATCACGTCACCCGCCCTGCCCCGTCATGTCGGATCATCAGCCCCACCGCCAAAAGCCAGACCGGAAACGGCACCACCCACGCCGCCACACCCGCCAATGCCAACGGCTCGACCGCAAGCAACCGGGCCAATGCGGTGATAACCGCGGCGCATGCCAGGATCCAGCTAAAGGCCCTCAGGCCTCGGCGATGATCCGGCAGGGCGGCGGCCATCCCCACCATCCACATCGCAAACGGGATTGCCTGGAGGGTCTGCCACCATCCCACCACCACCAGGTTGGTGAGCGCTTCGAGCAGCGCCGCCGCCTCCGCCGAACCGTCCCGGAGCAGGCTGGGCGCCGTGGCCGCCAGGGCGGCTGCCCCCATCGACCCGATCAGCGCATACGCCACGCCTCCGACGGTGGCCAGATCGGCCGTGAAACCATCCGTCAGTCGACGGCGCAGGTATACGGCCACCGGGATGGCGGGCAGGTAATAGCCGAGCATGTCGGTGAGGGCGCCCCAGCGAACCAACCCGGCCCGTTCGGGAGGGACGGATGAGTACCGGGGGACCGCCGACAGCTCGGAGGTGTCGAGGCCGAGGGCTAGCCCGAAAAGCAGGTTGCTCGCCACCGCGAGGACCGCCCCTCCGATGGCGATGGCCGCCGCCACCCGGGCCCCGGAGGCTTGCGACATCCTATCCCTCCACCGTGAGCGTACCCTCCATGCCCGCCCCTACGTGGCCGGGGATTCGGCACACGAAGCGGTAGACGCCGGGAGAGGCTGTGAAGGAGGTCGACCGTCGTCCCAGCACCGGCACCAGCAAGTCCACCCCCAGCTCGTCGATGGTAAAGGTATGCCAGAAAAGGTCCTGGTTGGTCAGCTCCACCGTGACCTTCCCGGCGGGAGCGGTCAGCTCGGTCTCCGAGAAGGCCAGCATCTCGGAATCCAGACGGAGGTCCCCCTGCCCCGCCTCGGGGAGATCGCCACCCGCCAGTAGCGTGGCGCCGACCAGCCCGGCTCCCAGTGCAGCCGCCAGGGCCAGAAGTACAAGTGGACCGGCGCTCCGCTCATTCGCCCGGCCGGTCAGCCACCACAACGCCGAGCCCAAGGCTGCCAACGCCACCGAGGAGAGGACGGCCGGTACCGCCACCGCCACCAGCCGGGCGCCGCTGGTCAAGTTGGTGAGCGAGGCGGGCAGCATGAACAGGAGCGTGACGGCCGACACCACCGCCAGCCCCAACGCTCCTGTCCGCCCTCGTCCCCGCCCGAGCAGAAACGACGCCACCCCGAACCCCAGCGCTACCGCTATCGCCTCCAGGTCCCCCAGGACGATCCCCACCAGGCCCATGGTCAGGAACCCGGCCAGCCCCGTCCACCGGAGGACCCGGGCCCAGCTCCAACCGGATCGTTCCCCCCCTTCTCTCGGCGTCGTCACCGAAACACCTCTCTCTTAATCGCTCGCAGCCCATCCCAGGGGACGGTCGGCCTCGGCAGACCTCGCCTCTCCAGGTAGGCGCCGGCGGTGTGCGAGCTGTTCTTACGATCCGATCGTCCCGACATCGTTACGAGAGCCGGCCGGGGCTTCCGCGGCTACCCGTCATCGACCCAGGCTGCACCTCTCGCCACGACGCGGAGAGGGGGTTTCGGTCGACAGATCCCCCACCTCGCACGGCGCTACGTCGACCTCCCACCGGGCTTTGTCGACGCGGCCGTGATCGCACGCCACCTCCAATCGGGAAGGCTTCCGCACCCCGGGCCGAGAGCTCCTCCCTCGTCATCCCGTCGGGCCCTTCCATGAGCCCTTGGTCTGTCGACAGGGGTCAGGTCGGCCTGGGTGTCGCCCGCCGTCCGGGCGAGAGCGTCGAGGATCTCCTCGATCTCCACGTTGTTGGCGGCGCCACCTCCCGAACAGGCGGTGGCCATCTTCCCATCAAGATCCCCCCGATCGTTACGACCATGGCTCCTCCTATCGTTACCGTCATGCACAATCCGGTATCTGGGTAGCGGTCTTGGGGGATCTGACCATCGCTCTGCTGGGCCCGCCCGAGGTGAGGGTTGACGGCCATCCGCTCCAAGTGGACACCCGTAAGGCGGTGGCGCTGCTCGCCTACCTGGCCGTCACCGGAGTCCCGCAGAGCCGGGACGTTCTCGCCACCCTGCTCTGGCCCGAATACCCCCCCGAACGGGCCCGAGGCGCCTTGCGCCGCACGCTCTCCACCCTGAGGACCGGCATGGGGCAACGCTGGGTGACCGCCGATCGGGTCATGGTCCGATTCGAACCGGACCGAGCGGTGATGCTGGACGTCGCCGGTGTGGAAGAACTGCTCAAACCACTGTCGGGGCACGGGCACCCACTGTCCGCCGCCTGCCCGGAGTGCATCCCGCCCCTGATCAAAGCGACCGATTTGCATCGGGACGACTTCCTGGCCGGGTTCGCCCTGCGAGATGCCCCCGACTTCGAGGACTGGCAGCTTGCCCAGTCCTCGTTCCACCGCCGACAGCTGGGATTGATCCTGGAGCGACTGTCCATGGCGCATGCCGCCGCCGGTGCCTACGGCCCGGCGATCGAGAGTGCCGATCGGCGGGTAGCCCTCGACCCGCTCAACGAGGCCGCCCAATCCCGGTTGATGCTGCTCCATGCCTGGAGCGGCGACCGGGCGGGCGCCATCCGCCGCTACCGAGACTGCGTGCGGGTGCTCGAGGAGGAGCTGGGCGTCGCTCCACTCCAAGAGACCACCGAGGCATACGAGGCGATCCTCGAGGACGACCTGCCTCCTGCCCCCGCCCCCCCGGTACGGGTGAGGCCGATCGGCCGTCCGGCACCCCCGACCCAGGGTCTGCCCCTGGTGGGCCGGGATGCGGAGTGGACAGGACTCTCGGTGGCCTACGCCCTCGCCGGTGACGGTGGGCAGCTGGTGGTGGTAGAAGGAGAGGCGGGGATCGGCAAGACCCGGCTGGTCGAGGAGTTCGCCGCCCACCTCGCCGCCGACGGGGTGATCATTCTGTCGGCTCGGGGACACGAAGACGAAGAGGGCCTCGCTTACGGCCTCTTCCACGACGCCCTCCTCACGTGGGCGGCCCGGCCCGAAGCCCGAGATGTAATGGCGGTCGTGCCGGAGGAGGCGCTGGCAGAGGCGGCGCGGCTGGTCCCCGAGCTGGCGCCGGACCGGATCGTCTCACGTGCCCGAACCGAGAGCCCCGCCGCCCGAAGTCGCTTCTTCGACGGCGTCGGCCGGGTGCTGGCCGCCGCCTCGTCGCCGGCGCCCGCCGTGCTGGTGTTCGACGACCTCCACTTCGCCGACACCTCCTCCGTCGAGCTGCTGGCCTACATGCTCCATCGGCTCAACCGGTTGGAGCTGCTGGTGGTGGTGACCTGGCGCACCGAGCACGTGACCCAAGACCATCCGCTCCGCCGTTTGGTGGCCGAGCTCTCCCGCCTACGCCGATGCACCATCCTGCGCCCGGGACGGCTGACCGAGCCCGACATCGCCCGGATGGCCGAGGCGCTCCTCCCCACCCCGCCCACCGACGAGCTGGTGAGAGACCTGGCCGTCCACACCGAAGGGGTGCCGTTCTTCCTGGTGGAATATCTGGCCGCCCTGGCGGCCGACCCCGCCTCCATGCCCGAGGTCCCCGCCGGCGTGGAGAGCCTGCTGGCGTCGCGGCTCTCTGGGTTGGGCGAGCAGGCCGGGCAGGTGCTGGAGACGGCGGCGGTGCTGGGGCGGTTGTTCGATTTCGACTTGCTGACGGCGGCCAGCGGTCGCTCGGAGGAGGAGGTGGGGAACGCCCTCGACGAGCTGGCGGCACGGAGTCTGCTCCGGGAGCCGCCGGGCGGTCCGGAGGGAGGCCTCGACTTCACCCACGAGCTCCTCCGCTCGCATGTGTACCGGCGTGCCTCTCTCGCCCGGCGCCGCCTGCTCCACCGCCGGGCGGCCGTCGCCCTCCAGGCCCGCCATCGGCGTAGACCAGAGATGGTGGCCGCCGAGGTGGCCACCCACCTCCACAAGGCCGGCCACGAGCAAGAGGCGGCAGACTGGTATCTGCGGGCCGCCCGCCATGCTCGCTCCGTCTACGCCCATCCTGAGGCCCTGAACAGTTATCGGGCCGCCCTCGCCCTAGGCCACCCCGCCATCACCGACCTGCATATGGGGATCGGCGACGTCCTAACCCGGTTGGGCGCATACGGGGAGGCGCTTGCCGCCTACCAGGCGACGGTCGCCCTCGGCCAGGGCCCCCCTGCCCCGGCGGTCGATCATCGGCTCGGCGAGGTGTACCGGCGGCTGGGCCGATGGGATACGGCTGAGCGGTACTTGGCGGCCGCCGACCGGGCCCTCGGTGCTGACGGGAGTTCGTCTACACACTCGCGGCTAGCCGCCGACCGCAGCCTGGTCGCCTTCGGGGCCGGGAACCGGGCCCGGGCAGAGGAGCTGGCGGAGATTGCCCTCAACCTGGCGGAGGAGGCCGGCGACGATGCTGCCCTCGCCCAAGCCCACAACCTGCTCGGGATCCTGGCCGGCCCCCCCGAGGCTGTCGTCCACTTGGAGGCGGCCCTTCGGCTTGCCGAACGGATGGTGGAGCCCGAGCTACGGGCGGCAGCCCTCAACAACCTGGCGCTCACCTACGGCCGGGAAGACCGCATCGAGGAGGCGATCGACGCCGCTCGCCAGGCGCTGGATGTGGCCGGGCCGCTCGGCGACCGCCATCGGGAGGCAGCCCTCCACAACAACCTGGCCGACCTGCTCCACGCCGCCGGCCAAGAGACCGAGGCCATGGGCCACCTCAAGCGGGCGGTAGCCCTCTTCGCCGAGGTAGGGAGCGAACCGGGGAGTATGGAGCCTGCTATCTGGAAGCTCACCCAGTGGTGACCTCGGAAGTAGAGGGGCGGCATCACCGATGCACCACCTCAGCGGACGTGGTCCTCACTAACCGGACAGCCATGCCTCCGCCAGGTTCGGGCAGCGCCTCGGCGCTGGCTGGCAGCCATGGTAGCCGGTCGGGTCCGGCGGATCGTCCCGGGTGGACTGTGGACAGCCCTCAGGCAGCCGCGTCGTGGCGGGGCGTCTGCCAACCGGCCTCGGACCGCTGGTTCGCCCACCAGGTGAGGAAGGACCCGACGGCGACGAACACCAGCAGCACCGCCAGCGAGTAGGCGACCACCGTCGGGTAGCCCCCGTCGCCGCGGGGATCGAGGAACGGATACGGGTACCAGTCCACGATCGGGCCTCGGATCAGCGTCACGGTGAGGTAGACGGCGGGGAACACCAGCCAGACCCAGAGTGTTCTCGTTCCCAGCCGCTGAACGGGTGGGAACAGCAGCCAGTCGATGAGCACCGCCACCGGACCGAGGGAGTGGAGGACGAAGTTGACCCAAGGGTCGATCAGCCCGACATCGGCCGAGATCGGGGCCAACAGCACGGCGTAGACCATCCCCGTGATCGTCATGTAGAGGGTGACCGCCCCGCGCAAGGTGGCGTTGGTCGACATCCAGCCCGGGCGCAACGCCTGCCCTCCCAGTAACACCACCGCCAGGATGTTGGACAGGATGGTGAAGAAGTAGAAGTAGTTTCCGGGGGCGTAGGCGACGATGAGGGCGGCCCCGGTCAGGACGGCCAACAGCACCCTGACGACCTTGGCCACGGCGCCTTGGCCAAGGACCGGCTGTGCGTCGGGAGTCGCCACCGGCTCCGGACTCGGCATCGCCACGTGCACCCCTTCCGTCAACCAGAAGACTGTCGACGACAGTGTGGCATCGAGACAACGCCGAAGGCGTGAACGGGAACCCGCCGGCGGCAATGCCCGTCGAAATGACATGACGCAACCTCGCACCCGCCGGACCTGGATCCTCCCCGGGCTGCTCGTGCTCGTGCTCCTCCAGACCGGCTGCGGTGGCGGTGCCGGCGACAGCACCACCACCGGCGCCACGGATACCACGACCGGGGGCCCGCCGGCCACCGGTGACCAGGCGCTGTTCATGATCACCTACGAGGGCGGGTTCGCCTCACCGTCGATGTTCGCCTCGATCGGACCCGCCTACGTGGTGACCACGGATGGGCGGCTCATCATGCAGGGCCCCATCCCCGAGATCTTCCCCGGCCCCCTGGTACCCAACTACCAGGTGATGGACGTCTCCGATCTGCTTCCCGACCTTGAGGACATCCTCGACCGGGTCGGCATCGCCGGCATCACCGAGGAGATCGACACCGATGCGGAGGCCACGGTGGCCGACGCCTCGACCACGGTGCTCACCTACTTCGACCAGACCGGCACCCATCGGTACGGCGTGTACGCCCTCGGATTGGAGCCCCAGGTGGACCCAGCCGACGAGCAGAAGGTGGCCCTCAACGACCTGATCATGACCCTCGATGCCACCGCCTTCGGAGGCGAGCCATCTCAGCCGTACCAGTCGGACCGGTGGCAGGTGGTGGTGAGCGATGACTTCAGGCCCCCCGAGTCGGACATGCCCGAGGACTCCCGTCCCTACCCCTTGGAGATCGCTGTCGAGGACTTCGAGGACAACAGCTTCGGCCTCCCCTGCACCGTGCTCGAGGGTGACGCTGCGCAGGCCGCAGCAGAGGCGTTCGCCGACGCCACCCAGATGACGCTGTGGGACACCGGATCCGAACAGGTCCAACTCCTGGCCCGCCCGCTGCTCCCCGGTGAGGACGGCTGCCGCAACCAGTGAGCGGCAGCGACCGATCGAGCGCCGGTCCCTCCCCGAATTCCCCTCCCCGGGGAGGGACCGCCTCGAACGCTGAGATGGCGGCGTTTCCGGGGACCGGTTTACGGGTAGGCGCGGTGAAACGCACCCGGAGGGATCCCGTGAGTCGAACCGTCTCCGACCAGATCGTGGGCATCTTGAGGGAATGGGGTGTCCGCCGTGTCTTCGGCTACCCCGGCGATGGGATCAACGGGGTGATGGGGGCCCTGCACCGCGCCACCGACGACATCGAGTTCATCCTCGCCCGCCACGAGGAGGCGGCAGCGTTGATGGCGGTGGGCCACGCCAAGTTCACCGGCGAGCTCGGGGTGTGCATCGCCACCTCCGGCCCGGGGGCGGTGCACCTGCTCAACGGGTTGTACGACGCCAAGCTCGACCACCAGCCGGTGCTGGCCATCGTCGGCCAGCAGTCACGCTCCGCCCTCGGCGGCAGCTACCAGCAGGAGATCGACCTGACCAGTCTGTTCAAGGATGTGGCGGGCGCGTACGTCCACATGGTCACCGTGCCCGAGCAGCTCCCCAACGTGGTCGACCGGGCGGCCAGGATCGCCGTCTCCCGCCGCACCGTCACCTGCCTGGTCATCCCCAACGACGTGCAGAGCCTCGACGCCGTCGAACCGGAGGACCTACCCCGAGAACACGGGATCGTTCCCGGCGGGAGCGGGGTAGGTGAGCCGGAGGTGGTCCCCGCGATGGGCGACCTGCAGCAGGCGGCAGACATCCTCAACACCGGCGAGCGGGTGGCGATGCTGATCGGCTCCGGTGCCCGCGGCGCCGCCGACCGGGTGGTCCGGACCGCCGATACCCTCGGCGCCGGGGTGGCCAAGGCGCTGCTGGGCAAGGACGTGCTGCCCGACGACCTTCCCTTCGTCACCGGGACCATCGGTCTGCTCGGGACCAAGCCGTCCGACCGGATGATGGCCGGTAGCGACACCCTGCTCATGGTGGGGTCCAGCTTCCCCTACTCCGAGTTCCTTCCCGAGCCGGGGTCGGCGCGTGGTGTCCAGATCGACATCGACCCGACGATGATCGGGATCCGCTATCCGATGGACGTCAGCCTGGTCGGCGACGCCGCGGGGACCCTCGACGCCCTGCTCCCGATGCTGGAGCAGAAGACCGAGCGCACCTGGCGGAAGACGATCGAGGACGACATCGAAGAGTGGTGGGACCTGATCGACGCCCAGGCCCGGGCCGAGGCCGAGCCCCTGAACCCCCAACTGGTGTTCGCCGAGCTTTCACCGCGGTTGCCCGACCGGTCGATCGTCACCGTCGACGTCGGCTCCAGCACCATCTGGTACGCCCGTCACGTACGGCTGCGGTCGGGGATGCGGGCTTCGGTGTCGGGGACACTGGCCAGCATGGGATGCGCCGTCCCCTATGCGGTTGCGGCCAAGCTGGCGGAACCGGATCGTCCGGTGGTCGCCCTGGTCGGTGACGGGGCCATGCAGATGAACGGGATCAACGAGCTGATCACCGTCGACCAGTACCGGGATCGGTGGTCCGACCCGACCTTCGTTGTGCTGGTGCTGCACAACAACGACCTCAACATGGTCACCTGGGAGCAGCGGGCCATGGAAGGGGATCCCAAGTTCGACGCCTCGCAGCGCATCGTCGACTTCCCGTACGCCCGCTACGCCGAGCTGCTCGGCTTCGAGGGGATCAGGGTCGACCGGCCGGAAGCGCTCGGTGACGCCTGGGACCGCGCCTTCGCCGCCGGTCGCCCCGCCCTCATCGAGGCCGTCACCGATCCCAACGTCCCGCCCATGCCCCCGCACCTCTCGTGGGAGCAGATGGCAAACATGATGCGGGCGACGCTGGGCGGCGACACCGACCGGGCGGGGTACGTGCGCCAGGGGATCCGCTCGGTGCTGGCCGGTATCCTCGACCGCTGACATCAGGTGCCCGCCGGTCGTTTAGCGGTCGCCTGGAACGGGAAGGCTTGACCCCGCAAGCAAAGAGGGAGTACCCATGGCTCTGGCAATCCTGCTCATCCTGGCGTTGCTGTTGGGCGGCGTCGGGTTGTTCGTCACCGCCCTCCGTTGGCTGTTGATCGTCGCTCTGGTGCTCTTCCTGATCGGCGCCGTCACCGGCTGGCGGGGCCGGCGTGTCTCCTGACCAGGGGAATCGGCGATGACCACCATCGCCCGTTTCTCCGAGGTCGGCGGGGGCGTCGAGCCTAGCTGGCCTCGCTGGTCGCCAGGCTCCGGGGCCGGCGTCTGGCTGGTGTCGCCCTCGGTGTGACCGCAGCGACCGCCATGACCGCCGGTGGCCCGCTCGGCGCCGATCTCGTCTACCGGCAGGGGGCGGGTGTGGTGACGCCAGGTCCCGCCACCTGACCCCGCCCACCGGACCGTCGTTGCGCGCTCGATGGGCTGCCCGACATCCGTAGAGGGAGGGGACGACCGGTGAACGAGCGATTGGAACGGTTGGGGACCGCGTTCTGGGACCACGAGCTCGCGGTCAACCCGACCATGGCGCTCCTGCTCGGGGACCACCGTCACGACGACCGGTTCGAGGAGGGCTCGAGGACCGCCGAGGATGAGGTCATAGTCGCCTACCGGGGTTTCGCCACAGAGGCCGAGTCGATCGACCCGGGCGCCCTGACCGGGGACGAACAGTCGGCCCGCGATCTGCTGATCTTCGAGACGAGCCGTTCCGCCGATGTCCTCGAGACCCGCCAGGCTGAGCTCGCCGTCAACCATGCCATCGGGCTCCACACCGAGCTGCCCGTTGCCGTGCAGCAGATCAGGCTGCTCGAACCCGCCCACGCCGCCGCCATGATCCCCAAGTTCACCGGGATGGGCAGGTACATCCGGGAGCTGGCGGGCCGGTTGGCCGAGGGGGTCGAAGCGGGTCGTACACCGCCGAGGTACACCTGCGATCTCACCGTCGCCCAGCTCGACGACTACCTCGCCTCGGACCTGACCGAGGACCCGTATCTCGGGATCGACCCGGCGCCGGACATGACCGACGACGAGGCGGCGGTGTGGAGAACGAAATTGGCCGAGGTGGTCGAGGCCGAGGTGCGACCGGCGTGGGCCGAGTACCGGCGGATGGTCGCCGACACCGTGGCGCCGGCCGGTCGCCCCGAGGATCAACCGGGTGTGTGCTGGCTCGACGACGGCGACGAGACGTACCGCAGGCTGCTGCGCCGCCACACCTCGACCGACCTGCCCGCCGAGGAGATCCACCGCATCGGGCTGTGGCAGATCGAGCGTCTCGCCGACGAGTACCGGGAGCTGGGGAGCGAGGTGCTCGGCATCTCCGACCTCACCGAGATCTTCGACCGGCTGCGGAACGACAGCAGCCTGCTGTTCGAGGACGGGCCCTCGATCGTGGCGGCGTCCGAGCAGGCGATGGCGAAGGCCAAGGGGGCCATGGGGGAATGGTTCGGACGGCTGCCCAAGGCGGACTGCCTGGTGAAAGAGACCCCCACCGGGCCTACCGCCTTCTACTACCCACCGGCCACGGATGGGAGCCGGCCCGGCATCTTCTTCATCAACACCGCCGATCCCACCCGCTGGCACCGCTTCGAGATCGAGGCGATGGCCTACCACGAGGGGATCCCCGGGCACCATCTGCAGCTCGCCATCGCCGGCGAGCTGGAGGGCATCGCCGAGTTCCGCAAGCACGTCAACGTCAACGCATACGCCGAGGGATGGGGCCTGTACACCGAGCGGCTCGCCGATGAGATGGGGCTCTACTCGGGACCGCTGGAACGGATCGGGATGCTCTCCGCAGACTCGATGCGGGCCGGGCGGCTGGTGATCGATACCGGGCTGCACGCCCTGGGGTGGAGCCGGCAGCAGGCCATCGACTACTTCGCCGAGAACTCGCCGATGACCATGGTCACCATCGCCGACGAGGTCGACCGGTACATCGGGATGCCCGGTCAGGCCTGTGGGTACATGCTCGGCAGGCTGGAGATCCTGCGGATGCGGGCGGAGGCCATGGAAGCGATGGGCGACCGATTCGACATCAAGGGGTTCCACGACACCGTGCTCGGTTCGGGCAACGTCCCCCTCGACACGCTCGAGCGGATGGTTCAGGTCTGGGCGAACGCTTGATGGCAGGCGAAGACAGTCGAGGCGGGCAAGGACAGCCGGGCGGGTCTGTTTCCCCTACCCCTTCGGGGGAGGGTGGCTGAGCCGATCGCCGGAGGCGGGCAAGGACAGCCGGGGCGGGGGAAGGCAGGCCCACGCACCGCCGGGCCCGGTCGGGGTCGGGGGAAGGCAGGTCAGACAGCACCTCGGGCCGTCGGTCTCCCACCCCGCCCGGCTTCGCCGGGCCTCCCTCCCAATCGGAGGGGAAACAACGGGAGGGGAAACCGACCGGGAGGGGAAACAGAACGGGCGTCGGTCTGCCGGCTCTGGGTCAGGTGGGGGAGAGGAACTCGAGTCGGTTGCCGGCGGCGTCGGGGCAGTAGAACCGCCGGTGTCCGGGCAGCCGGTCGTCCCAGGTGACGGTCACCCCGGCGGCGGCGAGCCGTTCCGCCACCAGGTCGATATCGTCCACCATGATCCCAGGGTGGGCCTTGCGGGCAGGTCGGAAGTCGTCCTCCACCCCGAGGTGGATCTCGAGGCTGCCGGTCCGCAGCCACAGGCCACCGCTCCCGGCCAGCCCCGGGGGCTTGTCGACCTCGACCATGCCCAGGATGCCCACGTAGAAGGCCCGGCACGCGTCCTCGATCCCGGCCGGGATGGCCAGTTGAACGTGGTGCAGGGCGTAGCCGGGCGAGCGGGCGCTCACCGCAGCGGCTCCACCACCCGCACCACGTGGTTGGCGGTGCTCATGATGTAGAAGTGGATCCCGGGCACCCCTGCTTCGAGCAGCTCGGTGGCCTGCTCCCTGGCCCACGCCACCCCGATGTCGGTCGCCTTGGCGTTGCTGTCGACGGCGAGCACCTCGTCGGCCAGGGCCTCGGGGATCTCGGCCCCAAAGGTGCGGGGGAGCGACTGGAGGTGGTTGGTGGTGGCAAGGATCTTCAGACCGGGCACGATCGGCACCGTGATCCCCGCCTGGCGGCACATCTCGACGAAGCGGAAGTAGTGCCGATTGTCGAAGAACATCTGGGTGACCACGTAGTCGGCGCCGGCGTCGACCTTCCGCCTGAGGTTGGCGATGTCCCAGGCAAGGTTGGGAGCTTCGACGTGCTTCTCGGGGTAGCCGCCGACCCCGATACAGAAGTCGGTCGGCTTGGCATCGACCAGGTCCTCGAGGTAGTGCCCCTCGTTCATGTGGACGATCTGGCCGACCAGGTCGCTGGCGTAGATGTTGGCGGACCGGTCCGGACGCTCCGGCTTGACGTGGCCGATGTCGTCGCCTCGCACGGCGAGCACGTTGCGGATCCCAAGGTAGTGAAGCTCGATGAGGGCGTCCTCGGTCTCCTCGCGGGTGAAGCCCTGGCACAGGATGTGGGGGACGGCGTCGATCCCGTAGCGGTACTGGATGGCCGCACACATCCCGATCGTCCCCGGGCGCTTCCGCTTGACGTGGCGGCGGACGACGTTGCCGGGCATCTCCTCGTAGTACGCCTCGGCGGCGTGGCTGGTGACGTCGATGAACGGCGGATCGAAGGGCAGCAGCGCCTCGACCATGGTGAGGATGTCGTCGATCGAGCCCCCCCGTCGCGGCGGAATGATCTCGTACGAGATGAGCGGCTCGGCCGCCTTGGCGTAATGCTCGGTGACTTTCATCGATGCCGTTCGATCGGTGGCAGGAGGCTACCCGTCCCCCCGAGCATCGCCATCAACCGTGTCCGCCTCGGTGGGTCGGTCGCCGGCCGGTCTCTCCTGCAGCGTCCACCTGTTGCTCCGGATCGCTGAAGAACACGAACGAGTTCCAGCGCCCGCCGCGTCCCTCGACCATCGCCGATCCGTCGAAGTGATGGATCGGGCTGGCATCGACGCCCCGCTCGACCAGCTCGGCCCGGGCCGCATCGACGTCCGACACGACGATCCGCATGCCATGCAACGACCCCGGCCGGGAGCGCGTCGGTCCCTGCGCTGAGGCCGATCGAGCATGCCGACCCGGGAGGAGTCAGCTGCACGATGCGCGTCTCGTCGTTCACCTGGTGGTCGAGGTCGACGACGAAGCCGACCTGCTCGCGGTAGAACACCTTCGCCCGGTCGACATCCGACACCGGGACTTGTATCAGCTCGAGCTTCCAATCCATGTTCTTCGCCTTCCGGTCGGATCTGCCGTCGTCAGGGTGCTGGGGTCTTTCGGGCCAGGAGCTCTCTCGTCGATCATCCACCTTCCTGTCAAGGGTCAAGGGCGTCCCGCACCCGGTCGGCGAGGCGGGCGAGGCCCTCCCGGGGCGGGTCCCGGTCATGGTTCGTACCATATCCGAGGGGTGTGACAGGTTCCGCCGTTGGCCGGCCGGCGGGGCGGGAACCAGGGTGGCCGATGGCGTGCGGGTTAGCCTGCCGCCAATGGAGGGCACCCGCCGTTCGGTGG
Organism: Acidimicrobiia bacterium; assembly: GCA_051002015.1. GTDB lineage: Bacteria > Actinomycetota > Acidimicrobiia > Spongiisociales > UBA5794 > JACDBE01. The sequence goes on along the minus strand of JBPCMS010000084.1, from coordinate 21,003 downwards.
AGCGATGGTTCGTCCGTCGTGGGGTTCCCCAGTTCATCGCCGACTACTCGGCCACCGAGGACATCTGGACCAGGACCCTGCCATTCCTCACCGCCGTCTTCCTGTTCAGCATGCTGGTCGTCCTCAACAGCGACTGGCCGTGGTGGGGGAACCTGCTGGCGGCCGCCGGCGGGTTGGCGCTGCTGATCGGGGCATGGGCATTGGTCAACCGGCTGCGGGGCCGCCCGCTGCTGGCCCGCCCCGACCGGCTCGGGGCGGTCGAGCTCGGCGTGTTCGTCCTCGCCGCCCCGCTGATCGATCTGCTCTTCGGGGGCGCGGGCATCAGCGCCCTCAGGGTGATCGCCCAGAACCTCCTCATCCTGGCGCTGGCGTACGCCGTCACCACCTACGGGCTGATCCCGCTGATCCGCTGGGCGGCGGCCCAGTCGGCCAAGGGCCTCATCAGGATCGTCGGGCTATTCGCCAGGGCACTGCCGCTGCTGCTGCTGTTCGTGCTGTTCCTGTTCGTCAACGCCGACACCTGGCAGATGATCTCCGGGCTCTCCAACGGGTACCTCGCCGCCATCGCCGTGCTGCTGGTGACGCTCGGCGGTGTGTTCATCGCCACCCAGATCCCCCGGGAGCTTCGTCAGCTCGAGTCGTTACCCCATGGCGCCGACCTGGTGGCGCTCTGCGTCGGGACACCGGTGGAGACGCTCACCATCGCCGGCGATCCAGGGCCGGCGCCTCCGCTGAGTCGCCGGGAGCGGGTCAACCTCGCCCTGGTGATCCTGTTCAACCACGGCTTCCAGGTGGTCCTGGTGAGCGCCCTGGTCGGGGCGTTCTTCGTTGCTTTCGGCATGATCGCCATGCGACCGGAGACCATCGAGGCGTGGGCGGGCGAACCGGCCGGCATCCTGTGGCAGGCGACCCTGTTCGACCACTCCCTGATCCTCAGCGTCGAGCTGATCCGGGTGGCCGCGTTCCTCGCCACGTTCTCCGGTCTCTACTTCACGGTGACGGCGATGACCGACCCGACCTACCGCGGCGAGTTCTTCGACGAGTTCGTCGGCGAGGTGCGCCAGACCCTGGCGGTGCGGGCCGTCTACCGCCATGCCATCGCCCCGATGCCTTCTTAGGATCGAAACGCGTCACTGACGACGCGTTTCGGTCCTAAGAACGCGGGGGGAGACCCCGGGCAGCCGTGGGTCAGCGGTGCAACTCGACGAACTCGGTCACGTCGAGGGAACGCAGGATCACCCGAACCGGGGCCGGCATCGCCTGCATCCCCGCCTCGGTGGACAGCCGATGCGGGCCGGTGAGTCGGAGGCGGCGGCCGCCGTGGTCGAGCCCGCATCCACCTTCCGCCATCACGTTGCGGAGCCAATCGGTGTCGGCGCCATAGGTGAGGGCGATGAGGTAGCGGTCGCCGTCGACAAACACGTTGACCGGGGTGGTGTACATGCGGCCCGTCTTCCGGCCGCGGTGGTGCACGACCCCGAACCAAGGCAGATATCGCGCCATCGGCTTGGTGACATGGTTGGTGGCGAACCGGTTGAACTCGGCCAACGCCCTCGGGAGAGGCATCACCCCAGTGTGCCAGGTCGGGCACACCAGGTTTCTTAGGATCGGAACGCGTCGCCGGTGACGCGTTTCGGTCCTAAGAAGCGCGAATCACACCTGGCTCGGGTCCGACATCGCCACGCTGCGTATCATGACGCCACCGGCGCCGGCCGTCCTGCGTTCCGAACCGGGGAGGGAACGGATGTCCCGCTGTGGCGACATGTACGAGAACCGGGTCACCGGTGAGTATGCGGTGGTGCTGAGGGGGTCGGAGGAGCGGCCAGACGGGCCAGGGCTCGTCCATCTGATCGCCCAGCCGGGCAGTGCCGTGGTCGGAGAGCACATCCACCGGGGCATCACGGAGCGGTTCAAGGTGATCAGTGGCACCCTGGCGGCCAAGATCGGTGGCGAGGAGATCCGGCTGAGCGCCGATGAGGAGGCCATCGCCCCCCCGGGCAAGCCCCACGACTGGTGGAACCCCAGCAAGACCGAAGCCGCGCATGTCCTGGTCGAACTCACCGGGGACCGTGGCGAAGGGGAGCGGTTCGAGCTGCTGATCGGGACCTTGTTCGGGCTGGCCAACGACGGCAAGGTCAACGGCAAGGGTCGTCCCAATCCGCTGCAGGCGGCGGTGATCGCCGACGAGTTCGCCGACGTGATCCGGTTCACCAAGCCACCGGCGGCGGTGCAACGGGTGTTGATCGGGATCCTCGCCCCGCTGGGGCGGGTCGCCGGCTACCGGGGTACCTATCCCGCCTATGCCCACCCCCACGGTCACGTCGACCCCGATCCGCAGGCGCTACGCGCCGCCGGTCTGACCGGCTGCACCGACTGAGGCATTCGGCGATCCCCGTAGGCGCCACCCGCAGCACCCGTCGATGCCCCATCGTCGTCGTACTTGTCGAGTACTTCTCGTGGAGGCGTCCGCTCGGCCAGAACAGCGTCCACCCATCTCTCAGCTCAACGACCGGAAGTGGTTGATCACTTCGGAGGCGTTCTGGTCGGGGGGAACACCGGGTAGAAGACCTTGGTGATCCAGGCCCCCTGGCACATGAGGGTGACCCGCCCGTACAGCGTGACCCCTGCCGCCGTGAAGGTGGGGAGTTGGAGGGGCGGTCCGGCGAGCCGGAGCCGGGAGTCGTTGAGGAGGGGGAAGGGGATGTGCATTCGCTCGGCGAACCCCGCTTGCTCGGCGATCGGTTGGGCGCTGAGTCCCCAGACGGTGGCGTCCAGCGCCAGCAACTCGGTGTGGTGGTCCCTGAAGCCGCAGGCCTGCGGTGTGCAACCCCGGGCTCTCGGTATGAGGTCCCAGTCGTCGGGCATGGCGATTCCTGGTTCGCCGGTCCGTGGGTACATGGACCACCAGCCTCGAGGTGGGAGCGTGCCGGAACGATAGGTTCGTGCCGTCGGCAGCAGGCAGCGAGGGCGCCGAACGACCCGGCGAGGGTGGCGGCGGCGTTTTAGCGGGCGTAGACGGCGGGATGCCGCTCGGTGGTGGTGAGCCCGGCCAGGATCGGCTGTTCGAGGGAGGTGAAGGTGAAGGGCCCGATCGACCACCTCCGTGGAGATGGTGCCGGGGAGGTCACGTTCCGAAGGTCGGGAAGAGGGCCAGGCCGGCGGCGGCCGCCATCAGGATGACCACCAGTTCGGGGAGACGGCGCGTTCTCCACAGAGCGGTCAGGGCGGCGATGGCGAGAAGGGCGGTGGGGAGGTCGACGATCGCCCGCCGTCCCAGGACGACGACGGCACCGGCGATGGCGCCGATGGCGGCTGCGGTGACCCCGTCGACCACGGCGGCGAGAGCGGGCCGGCTGCCGTGTTTGCGGAAGTAGGGGGCAGGAAAGACGGTGAGCAGGTAGGCGGGGAGGAAGGTGGCGACGGAGGCGATCACCGCTCCGGGTAGCCCGGCCACCAGATAGCCGATAAACCCGGTGGTGATCACGACTGGTCCGGGGGTGAGCATGGCGACGGCGACGGCGTCTAGGAACTGTTGGTCGTCCAGCCAGCCGAACCCGCCGACCACACCACCGTAGAGGAAGGGGACGATCGCCAGACCGCTCCCGAAGACGAAGGCGCCGGCTTTGAGAAAGTACCAGAAGATGTCGCCCAGCTCCGACGACGAGCCGGAGCCGTCGGTCTGTGAGAAGAGCGGAATGGGAAGAAGGAGGGCCGCCCCGGTGCGGCGGATCGCCTGGCGGAGGCGTGGGCTGCGGGCGGCCCACACCGCCAGCCCGGCGAGGGGGAACAGCTCGATCCGTTCGGTCTCGGTTATCGCGGTCACCACTGCCATCACTCCGAATATGATCCAGAGGAGAGGGTCTCGGCCCATGGTCTTGCTGGTGAGCCGGAAGGCGCTCCAGGCGATGATCCCGATGATCGCCGCTCCCACCCCGTAGAACACCGCCTGCATCCAGGGGAGCCCTCCGAACCGAACGTATGCCCAGCCGGCCGCTACCACCAGCAGGAATGAGGGGAGGATGAACGCGCCCGCTACCAGGGTGGCGCCGAGGAACCGGTAGTGGACGAAGCCCAGGTAGATGCCGAGTTGGGCGGCGAGAGGCCCGGGGGAGAGGTTGGCGAGGGCGAGACCCTCACGGTATTCGTCGTCGCTGATCCATCCTTTCCGTTCCACCAGGTCGCGGTGCATGTACCCGACCAGGGCCACCGGCCCCCCGAAGCCAAACGATCCCAGATAGAGGAAGTAGCGGATCAGCTCCCCGAGCCGGTAGATGGGGACGTTGGCGGGCGGGGGATCGGTCACCGGTTGGTGTGCTTCTTGCCCTCGGAGTCGATGAACCGACGGATCAGCCAGGGGCAGGCGATCCGGTCGGTCTTGGGCCCTTCTCGGGTGACCCATCTCATGGCTGTCTCCCTTCCAACAGAGCGCGACGCCGGTACTCGTGAAGACCGTCGAAGATGACGGCGGTGATCTCCAACAGATCGGGGTCGGGCCGGATCATCGACAGCCCCCTCATCAGCACGTCGAGCCCGGCCGCTTCCGGGGCGTCGAAGCGCTCGTCGTAAAGGTCGGCTTCGTGAACGATCTCGGCGATCGCCGCCAAGGCCGGGTCGACCAGTCCAAAGTGGTCGAGCATCACCTCGAAGGTGCAGCGGCCCCCGACATGAGACAGCTCCACCCCTCTCATGTCGAAGGGGGTGGCGTCGGCGGGCACCTCGGTCGGGTCGGCCACAAACGAGAACACGGCTCCAGGGTCGATGAAGCGGCGGATCAGCCAGGCACAGGCCGCCCGATCGACGTGACAGCCCGCCCTGGTCACCCACCTCACGACGACGCCCTCGTGGTCTCGGTGATCGCGGCCGCAACGTCGGCGAGTGCGGCGATCGCCCGCTCTCTCTCCGGTGGTGGGAAGAAGTCCCGGCGGCGGATCCTGGCCAGCTCACGGCGCAGCCTGGCCAACCCCCGGCGGGCCTCCTCCGGATCGGTGTCGGAAGGCATGGTCTCCGCTTCGGTGACCAGTTTGCGGTAGGCGGTGGCCACCTCAGATCGCATCCGTTCGACCAGCTCGTTCTCCTGCGTCAAGGAGCCCGGCCGGCCCTCGAACAGGTAGGGGTCACCACCCGCCGCGATCACTTCGTCGGCGATCCAGCCGAGCTGCTCCAATGTCCGGGCATCACGAGGAAGCGCCACGAGCCCTCCCAGGACCTGCACCGCACCCAACCGGCGCAGCTTGCGCCACACCGAGATCCGGGGAGTGGAAGGCTCCCTGGGCAGCCGGTAGGCCAACAACACCCACTCCGTCTTCGCAATCCCAGTCACAGGCCAACTGTAACCAAGGTTGCAGCGCTCCGCTGGCGGGGTGGGATGTATCCGGCGGCGTCCCGCCTGCGATCTGGGACTGGGCGTGCCCTGCCGCCGGCGACGACGTCGCCGACATCACACCTCACGTCCTCCGCCACAGTGGTGCGTCGCTGATGAGGGGGGCCGGCGCCGAGGAGCCGGAGAGCCGCCGGGCGTAGACTCTCGGCATCTCTGCACGAGGGCCTGTGGGCGCCGCCGCCGGGTCCGCAACGCCATCGCCCACCGGGAGAGGAGCGGCACATGGTCGACACCGCCAGGATCATGTCTGAGTTCGACGTCGAGGTCCAGATCGGGCGGGGCTGGATCCTCACCGCGCTCCGCACCCTCGCCGCCGAGGGCTTGCTCATCGAGCTGCCCCCGGAGGCGCCACCCGGCTCCCAGGTCGACGTCACCGAGGTCGAGATCATCTTCGACCAGGACCCGTGGGATCTCGACGTCGTCAGCACCATCGCCGGGTTCCCCTTCCCCACGCTGGTCGCCACCGAGCTGTCGGCCGACGGCACCCAACTGCACATCACCAACAACCGGACCGACGACGAGTCCGCCATCCCCTTCGACTTGCTCGATGGGTTGGCGGCGCCGCCGACGATGGCCAAGCTGCGCGGCGACGACGACCACGAGCCGTGCCTCGCCCTGCTGGCCAACCTCGACCTGCGCACCAGCCCGCAGAACGAGGAGCCGCTTCCGGCCGGCGAGCACCTCCCCCGCGGCCGGGTCGAGCTGGCCACCAGCTTCCTGCCCACCGGGGTCGACCTCGCCGTCGGGCTGGGTCAGGCGACGTTCTCCCGGTTCGCCAACGACGTGTGGCACACCGAGCTGCGCGCCCCCGACGGCACCCATCCGTTGCCCGACGCCGACGACCGTCAAGGCACCTGGACGGTGGTGGCAGCGGCGCCGCAGCCGGGCAGGATGCGCATCACGCTGATCGGCGAGGTGCCCATCGACATCTGGCCGGACGCCACCGTCAGGGTCGACGTCTACCTGACTCCCACCGTGACGGATGGCGTCGCCGGGTTCCAGCTCGACATCGAAACCGACGTCGACACCGGTGTCCTCGGCTCCCTGTTCGCCGGCATCATCGGTGGGCTCATCGGGCTGCTCCTCGGGGCGCTGACCGGAGGAGCCCTGCTCCCTTTCATCGTCGGCGGCTACATCGTCGGGATAATGGTGCTGGAGATCGCAGAGATGGTGGTGGCGGGCATCGTCACCCGCACGGTCAAAGCTCGCATCGACGGCGAGCCGGTGCCGCCGCCGCTCACCTGCGACGACGGCGTGGTGGTGCTGGCGGTGCCTACCGGCGACGGCGGCGGTTTCGCCTTGGGGGCGCTCGACGCCATCCCCACCTCGGTGCGCATCGCCACCGAGGAGCCCGACCCGCTCCACCTGCGCCATGTCCTCGTGGTGAACCGGTACGACGACGTGGTGGTCAACGGCAACGGCCTGGCCTTTACCGCCACCGCCACCACCGGTGAGGCCTTCGAGCCGGTGCGCAGCACCCTGGTGGGTGCGATCCGGCCCGCCCCCGACCAGCCGCTGACGTCGCTGGTGTACGACACCGCCGGCGCCCAGGGCGTCGAGCTCGGGGTTGGCGAGGTCGTGGCCCGGGCGGCGGAGGACGATCTGACCCCGCCGTTCAAGCCGACGTTCCCCTTCTCGTTCCGAGCGGTGATCGCCGCCGGCCGGATCCCGGTGGTGTGCCTCACCCCCGGAGGCGATCCGGCGTGCGGAGACGGTGGTCACCGACATCCGGTTCACCACCGGGTTGGAGCTGACCGTCCCCGAGGCGGTGATGCTCCAGGACAGCGGCGTGCTCGTGCTGCCCCGGCTCCAGCTCATCCACCCCTCGAACGCCAGACCCTACTTCCGGTCCAGACCGGACAACTTCCGGGACAACAACTTCGAGGGCCTGCCGCGGTTCTGAGCATCGACTCGGCGCGGCCCAGGCGGGTCGAGGTGTCCCCCGTCGGCTGGGGTCAGGCGTCGCCCGGGGTGTTCCTACGGTGAGCAGCCTCGAGCATCGCCTTCCACGGGGCGTGGAGCTCGCGGATGTCCGGGGGGCGGCTGGTGTCTGCGGTGAGCAGTGCCAGCAGGGCGTCGTCGATGGCCAGTCGGGCAAGTCGAGCGACCCGCTGCCATTCGGCGACCTCCGCCGGGTCGGCCTCGCTCCCCAGCTGGACCACCTCGTCGAGACGCTCCGGGAGGTATGCGGCGCCGATACGGATCCACGCCTCGACGTAGGCGTCCGCCCGGTGCGCCGCAGCCTCCATCGCGGCCCGCCACGCCCCGGACCGGAAGACCTCCTCTCGCCCCGACCTGGCGAGCGCCAGTTGGCGCAGATCCTCGTCGTCGAGTTCCCTGACCTGGCGGACGAACCCGTCCACCAGACTCCCGCCGTCGCCCACCGCCGACCTCCGATCGTCCAAGAACGCCTCGCCCCGGTACCCGGGGGCGGCCGATGGTAGGCTCGGCCGGGTAGACGCGGTCAATACAACGGAGAAGGGGAGACCGTATGGGCACCGTCGATCGCCGGACGTTCCTCAGGCAGAGCGCAGTGGTCGCTCTCGGCACGATCGGAGGTGCGCTCGGGCCGTTCAGTGGCCTGATCGCCCGGGCGGCCGCCGCCGAGGCGCAGATCGCCGCCAACAACGGCGGCTACGGGCCACTTGGCCCGGTCGCCGACCTGACCGACGGGGTCGTGCGAATGTGGCTCCCCGACGGCTTCCAGTACCGATCGTTCGGGGTGAAGGGCACCCCGCTGACCGAGGAGGCGACCCTGACGCCGGGTCGTCACGACGGGATGGCGGCGTTCCCATGGCGGGGCGGCAAGGTCCGGTTGATCCGCAACCACGAGCAGACCCAGCCGGTGCCGGTGGGAGCGTTCGGCGACGTGTCGAAGGCCTACGACCCGGCCGCACCGGGCGGAACCACGACCCTCGAGATCACCCCGCAGGCCGACGAGGTGAAGAGCTGGGTCAGCCTGAACGGCACCACGTTCAACTGCGCCGGGGGCGCCACCCCATGGGGTACCTGGATCACCTGCGAGGAGACGCCGAACGGCGTCGACCAGCAGCGCAGCTTCCTGATCGGCCCGGACGACCCTGACGACCTCACCTACACCCAGAAGCACGGCTACATCTACGAGGTGCCGGCCGCCCGCAACGCCGGCGCCCTCAAGGTGGCCAAACCGATCCGCGCCGCCGGGCGGTTCGCCCACGAGGCGGCGGCCGTCGACGTCTCCAGCCGGATCATCTACATGACCGAGGACGACTTCGCCTACGGCTCCGGCTTCTACCGGTACACCCCGCCCAACAACCCGCAGCGGGACAGGGGGATCGTGGACGGCGGCGTCCTCGAGGTCCTCGGGGTGGTCCCGTCGGGGAGCAGCGGCCCGGTCACCGTCGACCTGCACACCGGCCAGACTCCTGGCACGACGTACCAGGTGGCCTGGATCCGCATCGAGGATCCCGACCCGACGTTCGCACCGGGGCTGTCGAACGACGAGGCGGCGCGCATCGTGTTCCAGGAGGGGGAGAGCAAGGGCGCGGCCCGCTTCTCCCGGCTGGAGGGGATCTCCTACCTCGCCCGGAAGATCTACTTCGTCTCCACCGAGGGCGGCGGACCGTTCGCATCGGACCCTCCGCCCAACGCCAGCGCGGGGTTTGGTGACGGTTACGGGCAGGTGTGGATGTACGACACGGTCCGCCAGACGCTCACCCTGATCTTCGAGTCGCCCGGGCCGGACGTCCTCGACTTCCCCGACAACATCATCATCTCGCCGCTTCGCCGCAGCATCATCCTGTGCGAGGACAGCCCATCACAGAACATGCTGCGAGTACTGACGACCGATGGGCTCATCTTCGACCTCGCCCTGAACAACATCTCGGGTGGGACCGATGAGTTCGCCGGAGCGACCTTCAGTCCGGACGGGCAGGTGCTGTACTGCAACATGCAGTCCAACGGCATCACCTACGCCATCTGGGGACCGTGGGAGGTGGGCCTGGTCTAGGGCCCCCAGGTCGGAGCCGGCTCTCGCGGCAACCGGCTTCATCACGATCCCCGAGGCAAGACCAGGTCAGCCTGGGGGATCACGGTCATAACCAATCGGACGTCGTGTTGTCGATCACCGGCATCCGCAGTTCGCGTCGGTTTCGCCGTCCACAGTGTGGCACCTCGCCTCGACCGTGGGACGAGCCGATGAGCGAGCCATCACCACACGCGGTGACACGCCAGCCTCTATCCGACCTCGACCGCTACTGGCCCACCGCCCCGTCGATCCGCTGGCGCAGCAGGTCGGCGTGGCCGTTGTGCCGGGCGTACTCCTCCACCATGTGCACCAGCACCCAGCGCAGCGACATCGCCCCGCGCCAGGCCTCGTTCCCGGTGACGTCGAGATCGGGCGACTCGGCCACGAACCGCTCCGCAAAGGCGACCTCGGCCCGCCACGTTTCCCATGCCTCCGCGACCAGCGCGGGGTCGGGTGCGGCGCTGTCGAAGTCTCCGTCGGGGTCGGTGTCGGAGTAGAAATGTGGCGGCGCGTCCTGCCCGGCCATCACCCGCCGGAACCAGCTGCGCTCCACCTCGGCCATGTGGCGCACCAACCCGAGCAGCGACAGCGTGGAGGGCTCCACGGAGCGACGGGCCAGGTCGGCGGCGTCGAGGCCGCCGCACTTCAGTTCCAGGGTGTCGCGCTGCCATCGCAGGAACGCAACGAGCGTGGTGCGCTCGTCGGCCTGGGGCGGCGGGTCGGCCCGTGGGTCGGTGTCGGGGTCGGTGAACATGCCCGCAATCATCGCACCCGCTATCGACGGATGCGACGAGGGCGACGTGCTGGCCCGTCTCGATCCCTTCGTCTCGGCGCCGTCCGATGACGCCCGTCCCGTTGGATCCCGCGGGTTCTCCGCGGGGGACGAGCCAGCGGGCGACCTAACGGACCTGTAAGCCTCTGACCAGGGTGTTCGCGGTGGGCGCGAAGGGACTCGAACCAGTGTCCTTCGCCGTGTGAACTCGAAACAGGCCGCTTTCGGGCCTCTTGAAACACCGCAGAATCGGCCCCGAAACCCATGGACTGTAAGGGTTTTCTGCTCCCGCCAGTTCCCACCAGTTCTGACCGTTTCTCATCAAATCGCGTCCTATGCGCGTCCTGGGACGGGACTCCTTGGATTTCGCGACCTCGAGTGCCACCTATGACGGGCTGCGACCCCGTCGTCCGCTACCCGGTGCTCCGCTGTATTGAGGTTCGGAGATCCTTCATCAGCACGTAGAGATGGTTCGGGTTCTCCGGCAGCGGCTGGAACTCGTACCGCTGGTAGAACGCCATCGCGTCCTCGTCCTTGGCGTGGACGAGGACGGCTCTGCCGCCGATCTCGTCTGCGGCGGCGGCGCAACGTGCCAGAGCGTCCCTGAGCAGATCGCCCCCCAGCCCTGAGCCGTGGTGAGATCGATCGAGCCCGAGCCGCGCCAGGAGGATCACCGGTATCGGTCGCTGCCGAGGCAACCCGGCAGCCAGCCGCATCGTGGCGCTGCCCGGATCGATCGAGTGTGGAGCCACGGTGTAGAAGCCCACGATCCGCTCCCCCCGCTCGAGAACGTACGTCACCGAGACGCCGGCGCGCTGATCCGATAAGGCGAACTGCCGTAGCCACGCATCGAGAGCAGGCACCCCACAGTCGAACTCGTCGAAGTCGTCGGTGCCGACCAACCTCCGAACCGGCCGCAGTCCATTCAAGCCTGCGGGATACGACTCGGCTGCGAGAACAGATCCACCAACGCACGGATGGCAACCGGAGCCTCATCGAGCGCACCGACGAAACGTGAGAACTCCTCCGGGCTCAAGCTCACCGGCCGATGCTCGGCGATCACCGACTCGGCAAACCTGACCGCACTCTCCTCGACGAACGCCGTCGTCGACACCCCGGACAGGGTTGCTGCTTCGCGCACGAGGGCATCGCTCCGCGCCTTCACTCGGAAGTTCCATCTTCGATCGCGCGTCGTCATTGCACTCCTTGCCGTACGCACATCGTACATACACACTACGACGAGTCAACCCCGGTCCTGTCGCTGGCATCGGCGGCGCAGGTGACGCCGCATCGAGCGAGCAGGGTGGCGTAGGTTCTGGGAGGTATATGGAGGCTCCGTTGTCGAGGAGGCGAGCCGCGATGAGCGAGTCGTTGCACGTCGATCTGGTCCACGATGAGATCGTGACCACCGGGACGTCGATCAACCTGGTGGTTCCCGAGAGTACGGACACCAGCGAGCTGGGTCGCAAGGTGGTCGTCGCCAGCGCCCCGGGCGTCGTCGGTCCCACCAGGGTCCACCACCAGTTCCGGTGGATCCCGCCCGAGGGTATGAGGGCGGGTCGGTATCGGTTGGTGGTGGAGGCGCTGACCGACGGGCGCTCCCGGCGACTGACCGAACGGGTGGAGATCCCGTTCACCGTGGTAGACACGGTTGCCAAGCTCCCGATCAAGCTGCGGGTGGAGAGCTTCGCCAGGGTTCGCTTCGGCGACGACGGGCGGGCCGAACGGCTCACCCTCGGTGACTCGCCGCGGGGCAACTATGTCGAGTTCTTCAAGTGCGTCGACCGGAGCAGCGGTCGCCCGGTGGAGCTGGCGTTCGACCAGGCCGGCGCCGCCCTCGACCCGGTTGCGGTGGTCGAGGAGCACCGCAAGCGAGCTATCGACCGCTACGGCAAGGTGGCGCCGGCGCTCGACCGGCGCATCAGAGCGGCGAAAGAGGGCGATCGGATCCTGGTTGACGTCTGGCTAGCCGTCGACGAGCCCGACCCGTCCCCCGCGGACCGTCCGGTTAGCGACTGCGACCACCAGCGGCTTGTCTAGCGCGCCCGGGAGATCCGCCGACAATGGCACCGGGCGAGCCGGGAGCTGGCCAAGCGGCTCGCCGACATCGGCGAGGTGGTGGCCGTCGACGAGCTGGCCCCGGTGGTGACGGTGGCGCTCTCCGCCGCCGTCAGACGGACCTCCGCCCGGTCGGCGTCCCTACCGGCTATTCGATGTTCCCCAAAGAGATCGTCCGAGTGTCCCGCCGTTGGGCCGCCACCCGGTACACCAACATCCGATGGTGGAACGAGCTGAGGCGCGGCGGATACTTCCCAGCCTTGGAGGACCCGCAGACCTCCGTCGAGGATGTTCGCTCAGTGTTCCGTCTGATACGCCAGAATTAGACGTGGGAGAAGGGGCTGCCGGCATACTCGGGGCTTGGGGGCTACTCGGCGGACCCACCGAACGGGTGCATATTCGCCTCGATGCCGCCCGGCGGCCGGGCGACTGGTTCCGCGAACGAGATCACTCGGTGGCGCTTAGGATCCGGCAGACGCTCTCCGGGAGGCATTCGGCAGGATCGAAGCTGGCAGCCGTCTCGGCGAGAGCGGAAAGATCCTTGCGCAGTCTGCGCAGGTCTCGGATCCGCTGGTCGATCTCGCCGATGCGACGGTCGATCAGGTCGGCCACATGGGAGCAGGGGGCGTCGCCCCGGTCACGGATGCCGAGGACCTCCTTCAGCTCGGCCAGGGTGAGACCCACCGCCTGGCCGGCTCGGATGAAGGCGAGACGGTCGATGACGGCAGGGTCGTACTCCCGGTAACCCGAGGAGGTCCGCTCCGGTTGGGCCAGCAGTCCCGACTCTTCATAGAAGCGGATCGCCGAGGTGGCCATCCCGACCTTGCGTGCTACCTCACCTATTTGCATCACCGCATCATACCACTTGACATTAAACCGCACTTGAAGGTGTACGTTGACCATGGTGATCCTCAACCAAGGAGACAATCGTGGCCCAGACAACTAACACCAACGTTGACGAGCTGTGGCAGGCGACAGTCGACCGCTTCCCTCAGCTGACCTCGAAAGAGCAGCGAGTGGGGATGGCGCTTTTCGGGGAGCTGACCCGAGGCGAGCCCGTCACGGCGTCCGGGATCGCCGTCGGTCTTCCCACCGCCGAGTTCTCCGCCGAGCACGCCGCCGCGGAGCTGGAGCGAGCCGGCTACCGCCTGGTCGCGACTGACGAACCGGCCTCCGAGGCGCCACTTCAGCCCCGGAGTGACGGCGACTACGACCTGTTGATCATCGGGTCGGGGGCGGCGGCCTTCGCCGCCGCCATCAAAGCCTCCGAGCTGGGTGCCCGGGTGGCCATGGCGGAACGGGGCACCGTCGGCGGTACCTGTGTCAACATCGGTTGTGTCCCCTCCAAGGCATTGCTGCGAGCTGCGGAGCACTACCACCGGGCCGGCCACTCTCCCTTCGCCGGGGTTCCTACCTCGGCGGGGGTCGTCGACCTGCCGGACCTGGTCGCCCAGAAAGACGAGTTGGTGGCCGGCATGCGCCAGGAGAAGTACGAGGATCTGCTGGATGTGTACGGCATCAACCTGATCAGTGGTGAGGCCCGTTTCACCGGGCCCGACACCGTGGAGGTCGACGGCCGCCAGGTGCCGGCCGGCCGTTTCCTGATCGCCACCGGCGCCTCCCCCTGGGCGCCCCCAATCGCAGGGCTCGACGACGTCGGCTATCTCACCTCCACCAGCGCCCTCGAACTCACCGAGCTGCCCGCCGACCTGATCGTGGTCGGCGGCAACGCAATCGGCCTCGAACTCGGTCAGCTGTTCACCCATCTGGGCAGCCGGGTCACCCTCGTCGACGTGCTGGATCGGATCGCCCCCTTCGAAGAGCCGGAGATCTCCGCCACCCTGCAAGAACACCTCGAATCCCTCGGTGTCCGGGTCCTCATCTCGGCCACGGTCACCAAGGCGGGCCGCAACGGGGAACGTCGCTGGCTCGACGTCTCCATCGAAGGCACCACGGAGCGGATCGAGGCCGACCAGCTGTTGATCGCCACCGGCCGTCGAGCCGAAACCACCGGCCTCGGCCTTGAAGCCGCCGAGGTGGAGACCGACTCCCGCGGGCACGTCGTCGTCGACGACCGGATGGCCACCACCAATTTACGAGTGTTCGCCGCCGGCGACGTCACCACCCTCCCCCAGTTCGTCTACGTGGCAGCCCCCTCCGGTGCCATCGCCGCCGAGCACGCCCTCCGCGGCACCGGCAGACGCATCGACCTTCACACGATGCCCCGGATCACCTTCACCAGCCCCCCCATCGCCTCGGTCGGGCTCACCGAAGCCCAAGCCCGAGAGGACGGCCACCAGGTGACCACCTCGCTGCTGCCCCTCGATGTCGTGCCCCGGGCTCTGGTCGACCACAGCACTGCGGGGATGGTCAAACTGGTCGCCGAAGAGACCACTGGACGGCTCCTCGGTGCCCATATCCTCGCCGAGGGTGCCGGCGACGTGATCCAGGCGGCGGTGATGGCCCTCAACCATCGGGGCACCATCGACGAGATCACCGACACCTTCCACCCCTACCTGACCATGGCCGAGGCGCTCAAGCTGGCCGCTCAAGGATTCACCAAGGACGTAAAGCACCTCTCCTGCTGTGCCGCATGAGCAAAGGGCCGACGCGCCGACGTGAGCTTCTGAGCGTCAGCGCGGAGCCGACGGAGTACATCGGCGGATGACCGCTCCTCATGAAGTCCGCCGTGGAAGCTGAGACCGAACCCCCACCTCTCTGCCAGACGCCGACCATCGGCACCCTGGTGCTCATCCCGCGTCCTTGGCGACCACACCACCACCGGGATGGTCCGCCCGAGATGCATCGTCGGCCCTCGGACAATCCCGGTCAGGACCGTCTTGACCTTCAAGCTACTTGAGGGTGTACGGTGCCTTGCAGGGCAGGGCCGCTACCGGACCCGAGCAACGAGGTATCGATGATGTCGAGGACCGGCGGTACCCAAAAGGGCATGAGCGCTGAGATCGACCGACAGACGACGAAGGAGAACGAAATCATGGCAATAACAACCACCAGGCGGTACCAGATCCGTGGGTTCCACTGCACCGGATGTGCCGACAACCTGGGCCGGTCCCTCGCCCGGCTGGAAGGCGTGATCAAGGCCGAAGCCGACTACGACCCAGGCGATGGTCGAGGGGCGGTTCGATCCCGAGCGGGTCGGCGACCACCAGCCCGGACCACGGGGTATCGCCAACCAGCGCGCCGGGATCTGGCAGTCAATCGACTCGACAAGGACTGGCTATCTCGTCAGCGGGCGAGATGTCGGCTCCGCGGCAGTGTTCTCCCCGGTCGTCGACAATCAGACCCTCACCTTCGGAGTCGATGGGGATGAGTTCGTCGACGACCAAACCGGCAGCCGGTGGGACATCACCGGAACCGCTGTCTCGGGGGAGCTCGCCCGCACGTCGCTCGAGCAGATCACACCATCTGGACACGTTCTGGTTTGCCTGGTCCACCTACCAGCCCAAGACCGACTTGATCGAAGGCAGCTAGCGAGAGCCGAGACGTGTCGGGCCCACAGAGTCCATCCACCGCCCAGCGATCTTCCGGTCAAAGGCGAGAAACGAAGGAGCGTTGAAACGATGAACACCCAAACACATGGAGAAGCACAGCCGGAATCGACATACGACGTCCTGATCATCGGCGGCGGCCCGGCCGGCGAGAACGTAGCTGACATCGCAGCCAGGACCGGCCTCCGGGTAGCCCTGATCGAGCACGAGCTGCTGGGAGGCGAGTGCACCTACTGGGCATGCATGCCGTCCAAGGCTCTCCTCCGCCCAGGGGAAGCACTCGAGGCGCTACGTCGGGTGCCGGGAGCCCAGAGCGCCGCAGCGGGGGAGATCGACGTCGACGAGGCCCTCGCCCGCCGCGATTCGCTGGCCAGCCACTGGGACGACGCCGGTCAAGCGTCCTGGCTCGATGATGCCGGAGTCGACCTGATACGTGGTCGCGGCCGGATCGCCGGTGAGCGGCAGGTGACCGTGCAACACAGCGACGGCTCCACTCACCTGTTCGAAGCGAGGAAGGCCGTGGTGGTAGCCACCGGATCCTCCGCGGCTATGCCGCCGATCGATGGGCTCGACAGCGCCGGGGTCTGGGACTCCCGAGACGTTACGACGGCGAAGCAGGTGCCCCGCACACTTTTGGTCATCGGAGGAGGGGTCGTCGGCAGCGAGATGGCGCAGGCCTGGAAATGGCTCGGCGCCGAGGAAGTCACCGTGGTCGAGTTGGCCGGCCACCTTCTACCCCGCGAGGAGACCTTCGCTGGAGAGGAGTTGGAGGCTGCCCTGTCCCGCATGGGCATCGTCGTCCACACGTCCGCGTCCACACGTTCGGTAACTCGCGTCGACCAGGATGGCCCCGCCACCGTCGAGATCGAATTGGCAGATGGCGAGGTCGTGAAAGTGGAGACCGACGAGATCCTCGTGGCCACGGGACGCAGACCAAACACAGGTGACCTCGGGCTGGAGACCGTCGGTCTGGAGGCGGGTGGCACAATCGAGGTCGATGACCACCTGCAGGCCACGGGTGTGCCCGGTGGATGGCTGTACGCCGTGGGTGACGTGAACGGCAGATCGCTGCTCACCCATACCGGAAAGTACCAGGCTCGTATCGCCGGGCGTCATATCGCGGGCGCGGCCACACACGCCTGGGGTGACACCAAGGCGCCCCCGCGGGTGGTCTTCACTAGCCCGGAGATCGCCGCGGTGGGCCTCACCGAGCAGCACGCGAGAGAACGCGGGGTCGACGTGCGCACCGTCACCTACGACATCAGACGGGTGGCGGGTGCGGCTGTGCTCGGCCGTGGCTACCGCGGAACATCGAAACTCGTCATCGACGCTGCGCGTGAAGTGATCGTCGGGGCTACCTTCGTCGGCCCTCGGACCGGAGAGCTGCTCCACGCCGCCACCATCGCCATCGTTGCCGAGACGCCGCTCGAGACGCTCTGGCATGCCGTCCCTGCCTTTCCGACTCTCAGTGAGGTGTGGCTGCGTTTGCTGGAGACTTATCGTGACGAGTACGAGAGGGAGTTCGTCTGACCTCGGCTCCAGGCGTTGAGGTCGCCCTTTGCCCGGGCCCTCCGCTGGACATTGGGTGGAGCTTCGGTCAAGTCTGCCGTTGCTCTTGGTTCCGGGGGCGACGGCCGCGACATTGCTGCCGTACACGATGGTGCATCTCAGCGCCCTCGTCGCCTTCGGACTGATCGTGGTCGCCGACCTGGCGCGCCTCATCGACGACTCATCGTTCGCCTGGCTCGGCGCCACGGGCCGACCCATGTCCTCGGGGGCGGCGGTGGTGGCACTCACGGTCGGGGTGGTCGCCCTGGTCACCCTTCCCACGTCGGCCGCGCTCCGCTTCGACCCTTCTCTCCAGTTCCTCCAACTGCTCTCCGCATTGGACATCGCCTGGGCAGCCGGGACCACCCTCGTTGGTGTGGGGTGGATGGCCAAGAGGGGATGGGGTTATGCCGCGGGTGCGGTCGTGGGTGTGGTCTGTGTCTGGTCGATCTGGAACTACCTGGCTGCGGTTGGCTTCGCCCCCGACGGTGGGTGGCAGGTCGACGGAGCCACCCTAATGCGCTATGTGCTCCCGTACGACATGGCCGCGGCCGCCGTCGCCGTCATCACACTGACGTTGGGAGCTCGACGTGTCCGACAGGCAGCATTTGCCTGACGTCCCCCAGCCACCCCGGTTGGTAGCAGCAAACGACGCAGATCGGCTCCGTGTGAACCTCGGAGGCCTGGTTCTGCTTCGCGGCGCCTCGGTGGCCTTCGCATGTCTTGCCAATCTCGGCATGTCCGACCGGATCATGCATGGGGCGGAGAGGGCATGGGCGCGGGCCACAGCAAGAGTGCTCGGCCTGGAGTTGGACATCGAGGGTCTGGATCTCGTCGACCCCTCGGAGACTTACGTGATCGTGGCGCTCCACGAGGGCTTGGCCGACGTCGTCGCCTTGTTCCATCTTCCTCTTCCTCTGCGATTTCTGGTTCGCGACGAGTTCTTCTCCTGGAAGACTCTGGGCAGGTATCTGCGGGCGACGGGCCAGATCGAGGTCTCCGAGTCGCGAGACCTGGCGTCGCTCCGGCAACTGTATGCCGGCGCGACGGCAGCGATCGGTGCCGGCGAGAGCCTGGTGGTGTTTCCCCAGGGTTCGGTTCTCGGGGTCGAAGTCGGCTTCCAGGAGGGTGCCTTCCGGCTCGCTCGTAGTCTCGGAACGCGAGTTCTGCCGGTCGTTCTCGCCGGAAGCCATCGGGTGTGGGAGCATCCGTTCTCACCGCTGGTCCGGCTCGACCAGCGAATCTTCATGCATGTGTTGCCGGCCGTCGACGCCCACGGCCTCGCCCCGAGGGAGTCACGTCATCTCGAGCGTCGGATGAAGGAGATTGCATTGGAGGAGTCGTCTGTGATGCCGAGGCGATTCGACCCCGACCGTGACGGTTGGTGGGACGGGTACCGTTTCGAGATCGACCCCGACTTCCCTGAATTGGCGAGCCGGCTCGCCCGAAGACGAGCTGGCCCATGCTGAGGTGGACGGAGGAGTTCTCAGCTCAGCCCTTGGCTACCTTCACTCCACGCCAAAACGCGATGTGGTCTTTGATGTGGGCGGCGGCTTGGGATGGGTCGGTGTAGGTCCACGCCGCAGCCGGGTAGCGGGTCCCGTCGGCGACCACGTCGTAGTAGGTGGCCACACCCTTCCACGGGCACACCGAAGTCTCTGATGAGGGCTCGAGCATGTCCCAGTTGACGGTGTCGGGGGCGAAGTAGTCGTTCCCCTCGACCCTCACGGTCTGCTCGGCGGATGCAACCACCACGTTGCCGGCCATAGCCTGTCTGACGCCTGAGGGATCGGACTTCTTGAATCGACGCAGTATGTCTGTCATGACCAGCACAACACGACATATCGGACGGGTATGGCATGGACTGTCGCACCTGCGACGATGTGAAGCTGCAATGAGGCCGGGACACCGTTAGCCCGGTCATGGCCTCAGCTCAGGTCCCAATCCCCTTTCGGTTGGTCTCTCGGTGGTTCGATCTCTGGTCTCCGTCCGGCGACCCGGACCGTTTGGAATTTCCACGGCCGATCACTCACTCCTCACCACACCGCTGAGACGTCTCGAGAGCACGGGGGAGGTTGTCCCAGAGTCCGTGGAATTTGAGGTGGGGGTCCTCCGTGCGGAGCGGTTCGCGTGAGACGCTCCGACAGACCGTTCCATGATCTGAAGGAGGACCCCCATGGCAGGTTCGCACACGTCCCTGTCCGAGCACCGCACGTCCACCGACCCGAGTCCGCTGACGCTGGTGTCGAGCGTCACGACCGGTCTTGCGGGGAGGCTGGCCGGCCGGGTAGACGAGCACCTGGCCCGCTTCGCCGCACACATGCGCGAGGGGCTGTTGGCCGCCTCGACCGCGGTCGGTTTGGAGTTGATGGCCGAGCTGATGGCCGCCGAGGTCACCGACCTGGCCGGCCCCAAGGGCCGCCACGACCCCAACCGGGCAGCGACCCGGCACGGCGGTGAGGCCGGCACCGTCACGTTGGGCGGCCGCCGGCTGCCGGTGCGCCGACCGCGGGTGGGCAGCGTCGGTGCGGACGCCCACGAACTCACCTTGGAGTCATACGAGACGTTCGCCTCCACCGACCTGCTCACCGACGGCGTCGTCGCACGCATGCTGGCCGGACTGTCCACCCGCCGCTACGACGCCGGACTCGAGCCCGTCGGAGTCGCGGTCGGCGAGGCCGCGACCGGGACGTCGAAGTCGGCGGTGTCGCGGCGGTTCGTCACCGCCACCGCCGAGCGTGTGGCCCAGCTGTGCGCCCGTCCGCTCGGCGGCGACCGCTGGCTGGTGGTGTTCGTGGACGGCTTCCACTTCGCTGGACACTGCCTGGTGGGTGCGCTCGGCGTCACCGCCGAGGGCGCCACGGTGCCGCTCGGCGTGGTGGAGGGCAGCACCGAGAACGCCGCGGTGTGCACCCGTCTGGTCGCCGACCTGGCCGAGCGCGGCCTGGACGCGGCCGCCGGGGTGCTGTTCGTCGTGGACGGCGGCAAGGCCATCGACAAGGTCGTGCGCGCCGTCTTCGGCGACAAGGCGCTGATCCAGCGCTGCCGACGGCATTATGCCGAGGAGCGGGTTATGCCGAGTTGGAGCCAAGAAGCCTTATGGGACAGGGGCTTCGTGCTGACGAAGTCGGCATAATCACAGGCCCTCGAGGAAGGCGAGGAGGGCATCTGGCGGTCGATAGCGGCCAGTTTGGGTGCCGGCCGGCGCAGTGCGGGCGAGAGTTCGTTCATTGATGGCGAGGTCGGCATGAAGGTAGATCTGGGTGGTCTCCACGCCTTCGTGACCGAGCCAGAGGGCGATCACCGAGGTGTCGACCCCGGCCGCCAGTAGCTGCATGGCACAGGTGTGGCGCATGACGTGCGGCGAAACAGTCTTCGTCCCCAGCGACGGGCAGCGCTGCTCGGCGGTCCGGGTGTGTCGTGCGACTAGAAGCTCAACCGCGTCCCGGCTGAGGGGCCCGCCGCGCCGACTCGGGAAGAGTGGGTCAGCCGGTTGTCCTCGACGCTCCGCCAGCCAGACCCTGAGGACGTCGCAGCCTAACCATGACCCCACCCACAACATTCGACAATATCTCCTCCTCGATCGCCTCCGGGATGTAGACGTGGCGGAGCGGAATCAGACCCTTGTACCGTGAGTCGAGCTGCTCGTAGTGCTGCAGGGTTAGCCGTACGAGCTCATCCCCATCGATGAGACGAAGCGTCGCCTTCGACTCGGCGAACCGGACGGCCT
>JBPCMS010000083.1:0-57172 GCA_051002015.1 Acidimicrobiia bacterium | reverse complement strand
GACGAGTACTCGTCCGCATTGTAGGGCGTTCTCCGCTTAAGAAGCTTGTATATCGGTTGGTCGACCACCTATGTGGACCCTCTATAACGAGCATGTCCATTGCCTCCACCGTCCTCCCAGACGACGGCCGCCCCGCTCTTATACCAGTGTCGCGTCCGGACGTGGGAGTTGATGTAGACGCGCCGTAGGGGCTGCAGGCGAGCCTCTGCACGTTCTTTGTCAGTGACGCGCTCAGCCCGGTCGAGCTGATCGGCGATCAGTCGCCCCGCCACCTCGCCGAGTCTCACAGGAACCGCGTTGCCCACTTGGGCGTATTGTTCGGCAGGTGTACCGACGAACTGCCATCCTTCAGGGAACCCCTGCACGGCGGCACATTCAGAAACAGAGAGTACTCGTACTTCGTCAGGATGGCACATCGACGTGGAGGCATGGTTGGGCATTGTTGTCACCGTCGGGCAGGGAAGATCGTAAGTCAGGCGCCGCCACCATCCGGAGCGTCCACCCTTTGCGTACCAAGCCTTCCCCATCGACTCGAGCTGCAGATCCTCGGGAAGCGATCGCCAGTTACCCCCAGGTGGAACTTGCTCAAGGTAGCGCTTCTTGCGCGGACTGAAGTCCATCAACACGGGATCAGGGTCTTGCAGCCCGTCGAGTGCGTCTCGGAGTGTCCGGAAGGGCTGAAGCGCCCGTTCGAAGAGCGTCGCCTGATCGACACCATTGCCATGGGTGGGTTCTGGGAAATCACTGACCTGACCGAGCCGATTGCCAATGAACAGGGCGCGCTCGCGTAACTGGGGGGCCCCATAGTTGACGGCGTTCACTTCAAAGATGTCAACTCGGTATTCGTGATTGGTGGCCGCAAGGAGATCCGAGATCCAAAGCTCAATGACGGAGCCAGGCTGTTCTTCGGCTCGAAGAGGTGGACCACCTTTCTCAGGCCGGTCTTTGATCGGTCTATGCACCAAGGCTGACGACAGCAACCCTCGAACGTTCTCCATGAGGAAGTAGCGCGGTCGCATCTCGACGACAAAGCGCAAGAAATCCCAGAGAAGCTCGCCGCGCGGGTCTTCGGCACCGCGCCGCCTACCAGCCGTCGAGAACGCCTGGCATGGTGGCCCTCCGGTGAGCAAGTCTAGCCCGCCCGGCTGAATGCCGAGATCCTCCATAACGGAGTTGGGTTCAAGTGGGCGAATGTCAGCCTCGTAGGTCCGGGTTTCGCCACGACCAAGCCATCCCGTCTCGGTGTTTCGTCGCAAGGCCTGACAGAACGACGGGACGGACTCCACGCACGCGAGGGTCGTGAAGCGGCCTGTCTGTTCGAGGCCCACGTCCAGTCCCCCGGCTCCAGTGAACAGTGAAACCGTCCTGTAAACGTCACCCATTGAGGCGCCTCGTTACAGTCCGCCGAATCGTCCCCAGCAGTCGGACGATATCAATCTCGTCGGCCCAGACTCTGATAACGCCGTAGCCGCCTCTCCGAAGGAGCCGGGTCTGACGACGGTCACGACTTCGATTCCTGACAAGCCGATCCTGCCAGTACGGGTTCAGACGTTCTAGCGTTCGAGCATCTCGAAGGTGCCAGAACGGAGAATCCACGAATACGGCTACACGATCGTCAACAAGGGCGTCTACCGCGACTCCTTCAACCTTGGCATGAGGCTCGAACTTCAACCCTGAGCCAGCCAGGATATCGAAGACGAGCAACTCAGGCTTGGTGTCCTTGCCCTTGATGAGCCTCATGCGGGCCGAGACCTCAGACGCGCCGTTGGTGAACCGGTGTCGTTGTCCCATCTCTCAGATTGTACGCGCCTCATGTCGTACCTCGATCCCGCCGACGCATGCTTGGTCTCAGGTCGATCGCCTCGCCGCTGTTGCCCTTGGGTACGGCCGACCGGGGCTCGCGAGGAATCCCGGCGTACAACCGAGTGTACTCAGGGGGTACGACGGATCCCACCCTCTGGCGCTTGCACCGGACGATGCTGACTCACACCGCTCGCCAACCACCGAGGCGGCAACGCTGGGAGCCAAGTTGGGAGCCATTCTCTGTGGACGGCTTCGGACGGGCGCGGACGGCTACGGACGCGGAACCGTTGTGCCACAAGGCTTCCCGGACCCATCCGGACGGCCACGGACGGCGTTTGGAGACCTACGGATCAGAAGGTTGGGGGTTCGAGTCCCTCCGGGCGTGCCACCGAAGCGCTTGTGCTGTAAGGCCTTTCGCACGTCACGAGTCCCTTGACCTTCTGACGTTGGGGAGCCATGCGCGCACTGATCCTGTTGCTCACTACTCGACGAGCCCGAGCAACGCTTCGGCCGTGAGGTCTGCCTGTCGCAAGATCGACCGCAGCGTCCCTCGTGCCAGCTCGCGATGCATCGGCACGATCACCGTGCGGCCTTCGCCGTTTCGCAGCTTGATGTGGCTGCCGCGCTGGCTCACTTCTGCGAACCCCGCCTTCGTCAGAGCACGCACGACAGCGCGGCCTGAGACGACGGGGAGGCTCGGGCTCACGCCGGGATGTCGACCGGTGCGATGATCGGCGTGTCGATGTGGTCGGGCAGAGGCTCGTCCTCGAAGTAGAGTTCAAGGGCCTCTCGGAGGTTGCCCAGGGACTCTTCGACCGTCTTGCCCTGGCTCGTGACTTCGACCTCGAGGCACCTGGACACGTACCAGGGCGGCTCGTTGGTGATGGCTGCAGTAAATCGCATGACGGCAGTCTACGGACGTCTCACGATCTGCGGGCGTGGGACAACGGGCTCGGGAGCCAAGTTGGGAGCCATTCCCTGCGGACTGGTGTGGACGGCCTGGGACGCTCTCGGACGGCAGGCCGTTGTAGGGCAACGCTCTCCGGACTCTGGTGGACGGCTGTGCACTTGACGCGTTGACCTACGGATCAGAAGGTTGGGGGTTCGAGTCCCTCCGGGCGTGCCACCGAGAACCCTTGCACTGCAAGGGCTTTCGCTTAAGAGAGGCTGCTCGACCGTATGACGTTTGGGAGCCATCTTGCGTACGCCGGCGTCAGCTTGTCTGGCCTACGTTCAGCCTCGGTCGACGAACCGAACGCGTTCTTTGAGCCACGCTGCGGTCCAGGTCTCGGCGACCTCTCCGGCAGCGATCGCCAACATGGCTTCTTCGGCCTGACCGATGTCGGGTGGGTCGGGGTCCCATGTGCCGTGGTTGAGGTCGATGAACATCACCAGCGCCGCCCATGCCGCCCGCTTGTTTCCGTCGGGGAGGGGATGGTTCCACGCCAGTCGACACACCAACACGGCAGCTTTGTCGTAGACGTCGGGGAAAAACTCCACGTCGCCGAACCCGGCCTGAGAAGCATGCAAGGCTGAGTCGGCCAGATCGGACCGTGACGCCTTAGCGAGGGTGTCGGCGTCGACCCCGGTGACCTGCTCCGATAGCCAGAAGTACTCGGCCAGCGTGACGTAGCGGGTCACCGGGCGAGGCGTTCCAACAGCTCTCGGTCGCGTTCGAGGAGTCGCTTGGCGCGGCTGGTGAAGTCCTTGTCTTGGCGGACCCGTTCGATCTCGGCTTCGAGAGCGTCGATGATCAGGGCGTTGACACTGGTGCCTTTCACTCGGGCGACGGTCTCGGCGTCGTCGGCGAGGTCTTCAGGGAGTCGTACGGTGGTCTGCTTGGCCATACACTCATGATATCGCGATATCGAGACGGCGCAACCACGCAGCCAGTCGCCACGGGAGCCAAGTTGGGAGCCATTCTCTCTGGATGGTCACGGACCGACAGGGATGGGTCGGGACGAGGAACCGTTGTGGCGCAAGAGTCCCGGACGGGAACGGATGCCTTCGGACGGGGCTTGGAGAGACCTACGGATCAGAAGGTTGGGGGTTCGAGTCCCTCCGGGCGTGCCACCGAGCCCACGGCACCCTGGCGTGGCTCCTCGACCTCCGAGGCGTTGGCCGGGGTGGTCACGGCCGCACCTCCTCGACGATGTAGACGGTGTTGGCGTCCTGGTCGCGGAAAGTGAACATCGCCGGCACTCCCTCCCAGCGCATGACGTCGTCGGCGTCGACGTCAGCGGCGCGCATTGCGGCGTGGTCGGCGTCGGTGTCGGCCGTGGTGAACCGGATACCAGTGTCGACGCCGACCGGCTCCCCCTCTCCTGCCGCAACCAGCGCGATCGAGGTCGACGCACCGGGCGGCGCCACCTCGATCCAGCGCATGCCCTCGCCCATGGGGGCGTCCATCCGCGTCTCGAAACCGAGCCGACCGGTGTAGAACTCGAGCGCTCGATCCTGATCGGTCACAGGATGCCCACCGTTCTCACGTCGGTGATGCGGGTCGTCGCCATGATCTCCTCCTCATGCCGTCAATCGGTACTCACACCTTGGACCGCGCTGACCCAACAAAGTAACCGGATTCGATGACGAGGAGGCGGGCGGCGTGGAACCGTGGCGCCAGCCGGATGACCGACTCGGTCAGCCGCGCGGCGTGGTCCGCCGCCACGATCGCTTCGTCACCGAGGAACCGCAGGAAGCCGGCGAACCCTGTCACCACCTGATCGACGTCCTCGGGATCCAGCATCGCCTTCGCCGGATACAGACCGAGCAGGATCGCCTCGATGTCATCAAGCCGCCACTTGGACAGATCACCATCCAGATAGCCCCACTTGAAATCCAGGACCTGAGCAGCCACCCAGCCGGCGTCGTTCCCACCAGGGCTCAGCTCAAAGCGCGCCACCAGGTGGTCCCTGGCCGCATCGAAGGCGCCCTCGTCATCAGGCCGAAGCGCATGTGCACGGTGCGGGACATTACCGGACTCCCCCGGCGACGACCCCTACTCGAAGGCGGTGGCGTCCTCCAGGGGGTGGAGCGTCCCCAGGGACTCCGCCACCACCACCAGGGTGTCGTCGATCATCAGCTGGAAGTCCGGCTGCGGGTTGGTGAAGGTCGTTCCGTTCCGGGAGACGGCGAGCAGCGTGGCGGCATGCCTGGTCCGCAACAACGCCGAGACCTCGTCGATCGACTTGCCCACGCACTCGTCGGGGAGGACTACCCGGTACAGCTCGGACCCCTCTCCCCCCGAGACGATGTCGGTGACCAGCTCGGACAGACCCGGGTAGATGGCGGACCTGGCGAGCAGATGGGCGACGAGCTTCGACGTGACCAGCAGCTCGTCCACCTCGGCTCGGTGGAAGTGGGAGACGTGGGCGGGGTTGTTGACCTCGACCACGGTGCGCACCGCCGGCGCCATCGACTCGATGGCGAGCACAGTGAGAATCGAATGCATGTCCGCCTCGTCGGAGGTATCGGCGGGGCAGATGATCGCCGATCGGGCCAACCTGATCCCCGCCCGTTCCAGGTCGGCCTCGTTGGTGCCGTCACCCCTCACGAAGTAGACCCCGTCGCCCGCCGGGTTCGAGTCGCTGTTGTGCAGCAGGACCACGTGACCCTTGTAGGCGTCGGACTTCAGCTCGGCGACCAGATCCCGTGCCGTCGTGTTCCATCCGCAGACCACGATGTGATCCCGGTATCCCGACGCTCCCATCCCCTGTCCCTCCTTGAGTAGGAACTCGATCACGAACCCGACGAAGACACCGGTGATGGTGGCCACGATGGCCACCCCGAAAAGCCCCAGGACCCAGCCCATGACCCACCCCACCGGGCCCGACACGTACGAGGCGTCCCCCTGACCCATGACCGTGGTCATCGACCAGTAGAACGACGCTCCCAGATCACCGATCGACCCATCCGTCTCGCCCAACCAGACGATGACGGCCGCCAGGGCGAGGATCACCACCAGCCCCAGCAGCAGCGAGCGGAAGAAGCCACCCTCGACCTTCTCCGACATCCTTCTGGCGTGCCAGCCCACCCGCTTCAAGAACGGTGTGTCGAACAGCCGCATCAAACGTGCCCGCATCGGTGGATCTCCCCGTGTCCCCCGGTTGCCCGCAGACTACGCGAAATGCCGTCGTGCGGTCGGGCACCGCCGACTCGACGGATCGAGAGGTCAGGGTACGCTTCGCCCGCTGTGCCCACCGTCCCCGAGATCAGGTTCACCCGCTCGGGTTCGGTCGACCTGGCATACCAGGTTCTCGGCAGCGGACCGCTCGACATCGTGACGATGATCGGCTGGGTCTCCCATCTCGAGGTGATCTGGGAGCTGCCCGAGGTCGCCCATTTCATGGACCGGTTGGCGGCGATGGGCCGGGTGGTGTTGTTCGACAAGCGCGGAACCGGTCTCTCCGATCGACCCATCGAGGCCGCAACCTTCGAGGAGCTGATCCCCGACGTGCTG
This sequence comes from Acidimicrobiia bacterium, assembly GCA_051002015.1. Taxonomy (GTDB): domain Bacteria; phylum Actinomycetota; class Acidimicrobiia; order Spongiisociales; family UBA5794; genus JACDBE01. Next base: position 50,910 of record JBPCMS010000083.1, on the reverse strand, counting down.
GCGGTGATGGATGCGGCCGGAATGGAGCAGGCCGTGCTGGTGGGCTGGGTCGACTCGGCCGCCCTGGCCATCATGGTCGCCGCCGGCCACCCTGAGAGGGTGACGGCGTTGGTGTTGGGCGAGGTGTTGGCCACCACCGTTCCCGACGAGGAACACCCATGGGGGCCGGATCCCGCCATCATCGAAGCGCTGGCAGCCTCGATCGAGGTGGGCAACTGGGGACGGGCCGTCCTGCTCCCCTTCATCGCCCCGTCGGCCGCCGCCGACGAGCGCATCGTCGGCTGGTTCCGCCGGTTGGAGCGGATGTCGGCCACCCCCAGCATGGCGGCCAACCTGCTCCGGCGTACCCTGGGCAGCGACCTCCGGCCCTTCCTGCCGGGCGTGACCGCCCCGACCCTGGTGCTGCACCGACGCGACGCACCGTTCGTCCCCGGTGAGGGAATCCGCTGGCTGGCAGACCATCTTCCCGATGGTCGCTACGTCGACGTCCCCGGCGACGAGATCCCGGGCTATCTCGGCGACGTCGACGGCGTGATGGACGAGATCGAGGAGTTCCTCCTCGGCACCCGCACGGGGGCGGCCGCCGATCGGCGAGTGGTCACCGTCCTGTTCAGCGATGTGGTCGGCTCGACCGAACGGGCCGCCCAGGTGGGTGACCGTCGCTGGAGCGACCTGCTCGAGTCCCATCGGATAGAGGTGCGCCGTCTCCTGGCTCGACACGGAGGCACCGAGGTGGACACGGCCGGCGACGGGTTCCTGATCATCTTCGACTCCCCCACCCAGGCGATCAGGTGCGGCCTCGCCATCTCGACTGCGAGTAGCGACGCCGGGCTCCACATCCGGGTCGGGATCCACAGCGGCGAGGTGGTCCGTCAAGGGAACCAGGTCACCGGGATGGCGGTCAACATCGGCGCCCGGGTGGGAGCCGTGGCCTCGGCGGACGAGGTGCTGGTCTCCCAGACCGTGCGCGACATGGTGATCGGCTCCGTCTTCGCCTTCACCCCCCGCGGCCGGCACCAACTCAAGGGCGTTCCCGGCGACTGGGAGCTGTTCACCGTCGTGCCCTGAGCCTGGATGGTGCCTAGCCTCTGCGTGATGGGCACCATCACCATCCGGGCGTTCGAGAACGGGGTCGATCACGACGATGCCGCCGACCTCGACGTCGTGTCCGATCTTCTCGAACGCCCCATGGCCACGGTGTGGATCGACATCGACCATCGCGAGCCCGGCGACCTCGAACATCTCGCCAAGGAGCTCGGGCTCCACCACCTCGCCGTCGAGGACGCCCTCGAGGAGCGCCAACGCGACAAGCTCATCCACTACGACGACCACCTCTTCCTGATCTGCCATGCGGTCACCCTGGAGGAGGGGTCGACCGAGCTGACCGAGACCGAGATCGACGCCTTCGTCGGGGACCGCTGGATGGTCACCGTCCACGAGGACGGCGGCAAGGTCCTCGACCGGGTGCGGCGCCGGTTGGAGCGGGACAGCGAACGGTCGGGGGCCGGGGTGGGGTACCTGCTGTACGGGCTGCTCGACGTGGTCGTCGACGGCTACTACCAGGTGCTCGACCAGTTCGAGGACTACTACGACGAGGCCGCCGAGCGGATCTTCTCCGATCGGCCGATCGATCCCAGCCGGCAACGGGAGTGGTTCGAGATGCGTCGGGCGCTCAACCGTTTCGACCGGATCGTCACCCCACTCGGTGACGGTCTGGCGTCGCTGGTGGCCCGCGACCTCGACATGTTCGCCGAGTCGGCGGCGCCGTACATACGCGACATCTCGGCCGAGGTGGCTCGAGCGGGGACCGAGGTCGATGCCCTGCGCGAGTTGGTGGGGCAGATCACCGAGGTCAACATGACCCTGCGCGATCTGCGTCAGAACGCCGTCATGAAGCAGGTGACCAGCTGGGCGGCCATCATCGCCGTCCCCACCCTGGTGTCCGGCTACTACGGGATGAACGTCCCCTACCCAGGGTCTGACCAGGTGTCCGGGGTGGTGACGGCCACCGCGGTGTCGCTCGGTGCCGCCGGCTTCCTCTACATCCTGTTCAAGCGCAAGGGCTGGATCTGAGCCGGGGGACGATGACCTCGAGGTGTCGGAAGCCGCAACACCGGGGCATCATGGCATTCGGCCCTGGACCGTCGCCCTCCGATTGCTAGCGTCTCCTTGAGCAAGACACCGGAGGGCACCGCGTGAGCGTCATCGTCGGGTATCTGTCGTCCAAGCGGGGCACGACCGCCCTCGAGCTGGGTCTCAAGGAGGCCAGGCTGCGCAACACCGACCTGGTGGTGGTGCATTCGATCCACGGCGAGCGGCGCGGTGATGAGGAGAAGGTCGTGGAGACCGACCGTGACCTCGCCGCCCTCGAGGAGATGCTCGCCGGCGAAGGCGTCCCCTACTCCGTGCACAACTACATCAGGGGGAACGACCCCGCCACGGACGTGATCCAGGCAGCCAACGAGTTCAACGGCGAGCTCATCGTGATCGGGCTCCGCAAGCGGACATCGACCGGCAAGTTCCTGCTGGGTTCCAATGCCCACGACATCATGATGGATGCCCCCTGCCCCGTGCTCACGGTGCGGGCAAGGTAGCTGGCCCGATCACACCGGCCCGCTCGGGGACAGTCGGTCTACGGGGCGGCGCTGGGGAGCCGGCGCAGGGAATCGACGAACCCGGCGGCGGCAGGCGGGTCGAGCACATCGAACGACTGCTGCGCCCACGTGTTGGTGTCGTCTTCGATGGCGTCCCGCACCCGCCGCCCCTTGTCGGAGAGCCGGGAGGGCCCGGTTTCGGCGTAGCCCTTGGCGACCAGAGCGGCCAGACCGGGATGGGTCAGGTCGACCCGTTGGTCGTGCCACAGCGGCGTCATCACCGTCATCTCCTCGGCGCTGAGGTGCCGTCGCCGCCAGGCTTCGACGTGGTCGTGCTGGCGGATGTAGCGCAGGGTGGACAGGCGGCGGAACAGCCGGCCGCTCGGATCGTCCGGCTCGGGGATGTCACGATGGGTGGCGGCGACGATGTGGTCGCTGGGGACAGCGGCGGCCACCCGGCTTGCTGCGGCCCCGATGGTGCCGACCAGCTCGGGATGACCGCCCCATGCCGACGAGGCGACATCGGTCACCGCCTCGGCCAACGCCCCCAGCAGCGGAGTCGACCGCTCGGTCGGTGCATAGACACCGTCCCTGCGTTCGGCCAGCCCCTTGGCAACCAGGTCGCCGAGCCAGCCGGTGATCTCGTCGGGGTGGCGGTAGCGCATCCGGCTGGCGGCGATCCGGTCGCACAGGACTCCTGCGGCGAGGAAGTCCCCCAGACCAGGCAGCATCCCCAGCCCGTCGAGACCGAGGTCCCCGGCCAGCGCCCCGAGGTGGGCGCCGTGGCGGGCGCCGACGGCGCTGTTCAGCGACAGCACGAGACGATCGATCTCGGGGGCGGCAAGCTGAGCGGTGGTCATCGGTGCGACCCTAACGCCATCGGCCGGAACCCGCGTGGCCTGCGGTGTCCGGTCAGTAGCCGCCGGACAGGGTGGCGGCGTATGCGGCCAGCAGGGCGGAGCCGCCGGTGAGCACCGGCTCGCCGTGTCCGAACAGGATCGTCTCGAACGAATACCCGGCGAGCTTGCCCACGCTGTGCTCGGCCAGGGCGAAGTCGTCGGTGAAGTTCGGGTTGGATCCGGTGACGGTGCCGCCGTCACCGCCGGTGAGGGCATCGCCAGCGACGAGCACCCCCGAAGCCTCGTCGAGCAGCGAGATCGAACCGACGGTGTGGCCCGGGGTCTCGATCACCGTGAGACCCATCACCTCGGACCGGTCACCCACGGCAACCAGGTCACGCGGGGCGTTGATCGAGGCGATGTCGGCCTCGCCGGCGTACAGAGTGGCGGAAGGGGCCCGCTCGGCGGCGGCGCCCAGGCTGCCGGTGTGGTCGCGGTGGTGATGGGTGAGCACGATGTGGTCGACCTCACCCCAACCCAGATCGAAGGCGGCCAGAGCGTCCTCCAGGGTCGCCTCGCCCCGGGACACCCCGGTGTCGACGATCGTTGCCCGGCCCCCCCGTTCGAGGATGTAGGCCGACACGAACACGAACGAGGCCTCTACCCAGGCCAGGGGACCCTCGGGGTCGGCGGCGAACCCGGTGGTGGTGGACCCGGCGAGGCCGGTGGGCGAGGTGGTGGCGGCAGACCCGGCGGGGCCGGTGGTGGAGGTGACCCGCAGGGTCGAGCCGGTCGCACTCCCCTCGCCGCCACAGGCTGCCACCCCGAGCACGCCGACGGCCAGCGCCCCGCGGCCAACGGTCCAGATGAAGCGTCTGCGGTCGATCATCGGCGACACCTCACCCAGAGTACGGCGGCAGCACATCGAGGGTTCGTCTCGTGGGCCCGGGCCGTCCGGCGACCTGCTCAGTCCTCGGTGGGGAGCGGGGCCAGCACGCAGAACTCGTTTCCCTCGGGGTCGGCCAGGACCACCCATCTCACCTCTCCCTGGCCGATGTCGACCCTGGTGGCTCCCATGGTCTCGAGCCGAGCCACCTCGGCGGCCTGGTCGTCGGGGCGGAGGTCGAGGTGGACCCGGTTCTTCACGGTCTTGCCCTCGGGAACCTTGAGGAACAGCAGGTCGGGGGCGACCCCGTCTTCCGGGCTCCCCTCCGGCGGCTCGAGGACGACCTCGTCGTCGGATTCGAAGGTGATGCGCCACGACAGCGCCTCGGACCACCAAGAGCCCAACGCCCTTGGATCGGCACAGTCGACACACCAACACTGCATGCGCACCGCCATGCCCCGAGTCTCCCACATCCGTCGACGCGTCGACCCGGCTCCGGTGCCTACACTCGAAGGGCGACGGCTCGCCGGCTGATGCGTCGTCGTCAGGCGACTGGGGAGAGTCCGGATGTCGGCGATTCCGCAAGCTCCGCAGCGCCCCGTCATCCTGGTTGCGGCACGCCAGCGCGAGCACGGCGACCAGGTCGGGGAGCAGCTGCGGAAACGGTACGAGATCGACTACGACATCCGTGTCGTCGCCAGCTCGGCCGACGCCGCCACCGTCATCGACACCCTCCGCCAGAGCGGTGGGGCCATGGCGCTGCTGCTCGCCGACGACCCCACCCCCCTGGCATCGGGTTTCTCCGTGTTCGCCCATGCCCGCCGGCACTTCCCCGACGTCCGCCGTGGGCTGCTGATCGAGTGGGGAGCCTGGTCCGACCCCGAGGCGTCCAGGGTCGTGCTCGGGCTGATGGCGATGGGTCAGATCGACTATTACGTGATCCGTCCGTGGCGCTCGCCCGACGAGTACTTCCACCGCACCGTCACCGAGTTCCTGATGGAATGGGAGCGCGCCATCGATCGCACCCCGCGCGAGGTCACCATCATCGCCGAGCCCACGTCGGCCAGGGCCCACGAGCTGCGCAGCATGTTGGCTCGCAGCGGTGTGCCCCACGCCTACCGTTCCACCGGCTCCGACGAGGCGGTGGCGCTGCTCGAGGCGCTTGGCGAGGAGCCGGCGGACGTGCCGCTGCTCGTCCTCCACGACGGGAGGGTGCTGCGGGATCCCACCAACGCCGATGTGACCCGGGCCTACGGCATGCCGACCGATCTCCCCGACACCGACGAGGTCGACGTGGTCGTTGTCGGGGCGGGACCCGCCGGGCTCGCCGCCGCCGTCTACGGCGCATCCGAGGGTCTGTCCACCGTGGTGGTCGAGCGCGACGCCATCGGCGGCCAGGCCGGATCCAGCTCGCTGATCCGAAACTACCTGGGCTTCTCCCGGGGTATCGGCGGGGCCGAGTTGACCCAGCGCGCCTACCAGCAGGCCTGGGTCTTCGGCACCAGTTTCGCCCTCACCAGGGAGGCAGTGGGGCTGCGCAGGGACGACGGGGGGTTGGTGGTCACGGTTTCGCCCGGGCAGGAGATCCGCACCCGCTCCGTCGTCCTCGCCACCGGTGTGTCGTACCGACGGCTCGGCATCCCCGAGCTGGAGGCGCTCGCCGGCGCCGGGGTGTTCTACGGCGCCTCGAACTTCGAGGCCAAGGCGCTCGAGGGGCGGGTCGCCCACGTGGTCGGTGGGGGCAACTCGGCGGGCCAGGCGGCGCTGCACCTGGCTCGGTACGCCGCCTCGGTGACCCTTCTGGTGCGGGGCGAGACCCTGGCGGAGAGCATGTCCGCCTACCTGATCGAGCAGCTCGAGTCCGCAGGCGTCGCCGTCCAGCTCTACGCCGGGGTGGTGGGCGGTGGCGGGGAGCACGGGCTCGACCACATCGTCATCCGGGACCTCGCCCGGGGCACCGACGCCACGGTGGCCACCGACGGGCTGTTCATCCTCATCGGCGCCCTTCCCCTGACCAGCTGGCTGCCTCCCGAGGTGATGCGGGACCGCTGGGGTTACGTGATCACCGGCGAGGAGGTCGCCGCGGAGGGTGGGACCTGGTCCCTTTCCCGACCGCCCCAACCTCTGGAGACCTCGATGCCGGGGGTGTTCGCCGCCGGCGACGTCCGGCGCCGGTCGGCGAAGCGGGTGGCGTCTGCGGTCGGTGAAGGATCCGTCGTCATCTCCCAGGTGCACACCCATCTCGCCGAGATCGACGCCCCGGCGAGGCAATGACCGGGTCAGACGCCGGCCTCGAGGCGCTCGACCCGACCGGCCCCGCCGCCGCACCGCCCGACCGTCGCCGGCTGCTGCTCGCCGCCTGCCTGCTGCTCCTCCCCATGGCAGGGCTCGCCCTGCTCATCGCCCGTCCCGAGCTGGACAGGGAGTGGCAGCACCAGCCTTCGCATTTCTGGCTGGTGCTCGCCGCCGGCGGCATCAACGCCGCCCTCGCCTATGGGACGGGAAGCGCCGCCCGCCGCCGCGGCGACGCCAGGGTGTTCCTCGTGTCCCTTTCCTTCCTCTCCGCCGCCGGCTTCCTCGGGCTGCACGCCCTGGCCACACCCGGGGTGCTGCTCACCACCAGCAACGCCGGGTTCACCGTGGCCACTCCGGTCGGTCTGGTGGTGTCGTCGGTGTTCGCCGCCGCCTCCAGCGCCGATCCGACAAGGGCAACCGCAAACGCCGTCATGCGCCGCGCCGGTTTGCTCCAATGGTCGTTGGTCGGGGTGATGGTTGGCTGGGCGGTCGCCTCGCTGACCCACATCGGCCCGCTCGACAACCCCAACGCCCCCGAACGCGCCTCGGGGCCGCTGCTGATGATGGCCGCCATCGGGATGATCCTCTACCTGGGGGCGGTGGTCCGCTATCTGCGGGTCCCCCGCCACGAGGCGTCGTCGCTCCCGCTGTGGATGGCGGCGGCGTTCACTCTCCTTGCCGAGGCGCTGGTGGCGGTGGCATGGGGGCGGAACTGGCATGCCTCGTGGTGGGAGTGGCACATCCTGATGCTGATCGCCTTCGTGATGGTGGCGGTGGCGGCGCAGCGCTCCTGGCGTGAGGAGCGGTGGATCGGGCTCTACCTGCCCGACACGGCGTCGGCGCAGCGGGAGATCAGCGTGGTGTTCGCCGATCTCGAGGGCTTCACCCGGTTCTCCGAGCAGCACACCCCGCAGCAGGTCACGGCCATGCTGAACACCTACTACACCGAGGTCATCCCGCCGGTGGTGGAGCGGTTCGGGGGGGAGATCGACCGGTTGGTCGGCGACGCCATGATGGCCACCTTCAACACCAGGGGGGACCAGCCCGACCACGCCCAGCGGGCGGCGGGGGCGGCCCTCGCCATCCAGGAGGTCACCGGGCTGTTGGCGGCGGCCCACCCGGATTGGCCCCGGTTCCGGGCCGGGGTGAACAGCGGCGAGGTGGCGTTCGGGGTTCTGGGTACCGCAGGCGGCCGCACCTTCACCGCCATCGGCGATGCGGTCAACGTCGCCTCCCGTCTCGAGGGTGCAGCGAGGACGGGAGAGGTCGCCATCGGCGCCGAGACGCTGCGCCGGCTGTCCGGGGCCCGCATCGAGCCGATGGGGTTCCTCGACGTCAAGGGCAGGTCCGATCCGGTCGAGGCATACCGGCTGCTCGCCCTCGACGACCCCGACCCACCCGGCTGACCCGACTCGGCCGGTGGCCGCCGCCGTCTCAGAACTGCAGCGCAGCCGCCCCGACTGGCACAATGGACCGATGCGCACCAGCGAAGCCGCCAAGCTGTTCGACTACCTCTACTGGATCCGAGACACCGTCCTGGGCGCCGCCTCCGCGCTGGACCCCGACGAGTTCCCCTCGACCGAGACGGTGACAACCCGCGACCTCCGCGCCACCCTCGTCCACGAGCTCGACGTCCAGTGGAGCTGGCGCGAGCGCCTGAAGGGTGCCGATTGGGAGGAGTGGGGCGAGGATGCCGAGCTCACGGCCGACGACTACCCGACCGTCGAGCCCATTCGTGACCACTGGCACCGTGATGAGGTCGAGATGCGCGCCTGGCTCGCCTCTCTGACCGATGCGGACCTCGACGCTTCCCCACCCCGCGATGAGGATGTCTTGCCTCTCTGGTACTACGTCATGCACCTTGTCAGCCACGGCATCCAGCAGTTCAGCGAGGCCGCCGTGCTGCTGACACGCGCCGGGCATTCGCCGGGCGACATCGGCTACCTCGAGTACATCGAGGCGACTGAGAAGCCCCCGCGCCAGCGCTCGCTGCCCGACGCCTGAACATGCCTGGCCCGGTCTGTCGGTCGCAGGGCCAGCTGCACGGGCCTCCAGACTCGTCAACGGAGGCGCTGCAGCGGATGCTGCTTGATCGGAGCCCGCGTAGTCGGCGAGGTACGCGTCGAAGACCGGTTCGAGGTTCGCATCGGTCCGGGCGGCCAGGTGGCCAAGCACCCCCGCCATCGGATTCCCCTCGCTGAGAGGCGCATGGGGAGGGTACCTGCCGGAGGAGGTACGGCTCGGGCGGTACCGTGCCGCTCGATGACGTTATCCACCCTCGAGCGGCTCCGGCCGGGCGCCATTGGGCATCGCCCCCCGGAACCGTTAGGTTGCGCCCTGACACCAACCCCCGTGAGTGTGAACATGGTCTACCCGCCGAGACCCCTCCCCGACTTCGTCATCATCGGCGCCATGAAGGCCGGGACGACCACGCTGTTCCATTGGCTCGGTCTCCATCCCGAGGTGGTCCTGCCCAAGGCAAAGGAGCCCGGCTTCTTCGCTCGGACCCCGACCTGGGAGCGGGGCATGGATTGGTACGCGGGGCTCTTCCCCGAGCGGCCGCCCGGTTTCATCACCGGCGAGGCGTCGACCTGCTACCTGTCGCCCGAGTATTCGGCGATCGCCGCCAGGCGGCTACGGCAGACCAACCCGGACGTGCGGCTGATCTGCATGGTCCGCAACCCCGAGGACAGGCTCCGGTCCCACTACCGGCACCAGGTCCAGCGCAACCGGGAGCGCCGGTCCTTGGCCGAGGCCGTGGCCGATCCGCTCTCGCCATACGTGGCGGTGAGCCGCTACACGGTGCTGCTGCAACCGTGGCAGGGCGAGTTCCCCGACGACCAGCTCCTGGTGGTGGCGCTCGACGACCTCGATGCGGATGGCCGCCCCGGGTGGGTGGCGGTGCTCGACCATCTGGGCTTGGGCCACGTCGATCCCCCGGGCGACATCCGCAACGTCACCGCCAGGAAGGCGCAGTACACACCGCTGATGCAGCGCATCTACGACTCGCCGTTGCGGGACAGGTTGAGCAAACTCCCCCGGCCGGTGCGGGGTGCGCTCCGACCCCTGCTCCTGCGCAACGGTCGCAGGGTCAAGGCCCGCTACGCCGAGTCCAAGGCTCCGCTGCCCGGGCACGTCCAGGCGATCCTCGCCGAGGAGAACGAACGCCTCCGCCGGCTGCTCCGGCGCGGCGTGCTGCCGTGGGAGGTCGACGCCGCCCGCTGAGGATGGAGCGATGAGGGTCGTCTGCATCGGGGCGGTCAACCACGATTTCAAGGCGCACCTCGATGCCCACCCGATCGCCGGTACCTCGAACCCTGGTCGGGTCCACCGGTCCGTCGGTGGGGTGGCCGCCAACATCGCCAGGAACCTGGCCCGGCTCGAGGTCGACGTCGCCCTGGTGTCGGCGGTCGGGGACGGGCCGGAGGGGCGGGCCGCCATCGCCCGGCTCGACGGCGACGGGGTGGACACGTCCGGGGTCGCGGTGAGACCGGGGGCGTCGACGGCGACCTACCTGGCGGTGCTCGACACCGCCGGAGAGCTGGTTCTGGCCGTGGCGGATGCCCGCATCATCGAGGGTATCGACGGCACCACCCTCGACGCGGTCGGCGCCGTCCTGTCCTCGGCCGACATCTGGGTGGTCGAGGCCAACCTGACGCCGCACACCATGACCCATCTGTTCGAGAGGCGGCCGGTGGGGACCATGGTCGTCGCCGATGCGGTGTCGGCTCTCAAGGCGACCCGTCTCCTCGCCCTCCTGCCCAGGATCGACGTGCTCTTCGCCGACCTCGTCGAAGCGAGGGCGCTGACCGGGTCGACCGGATCTCCCGGTCACCTGGCCCGCCTCCTGGTCGAGGCGGGGGCCACGACGGCGGTGGTCAAACAGGGCGCAGCGGGACTGCACGTGGTCGGGCCGGAGCTTGACATGCACCGTCCCGCCATTCCCCCGGATGCGGTGGTCGACGTCACCGGGGCCGGGGATTCCTTGACCGCAGGCTATGTGTGGGGGGTCATCCGCGGCGTAGATCCGGTGGGGTGCGGGCTGGCTTCATCGAGCCTCACCGTGGAGAGCGACGAGACGGTGGCCGCCATCACCCCCGCCGCCCTGGTGGAGCGCACCCGGAGGCCATTGCCCGAAGGGTGACCTCCGGCGCCCGACCCGAGCAGGGATCGAGCAGGCGGCCGATCGGTCGCCGCCGTCGGCGTCGGGCGTGGTGCGGGCCATTCGCCCCCTCCGACCGGAACTGCAGAGGCGGCCCATCCCGTCCGGTCGGAGTTGCGGGGCGTCGCCCGGCTAGGGTCGGGAGGCATGGGGTGACCACGGCACCGGCGGCGGCCTCGACCCGCTCATCGAGACGGCCCGCCCGGCGGGCTACACGAGCGGCTGCGGTTCGCCGGTCGGGCCGGCACCCCGGTCCCGCTCGAGGCTTCCGGAGGGTGATGCTCAGCGAACGGCGAAGGCGAGCTTGCAGTTGACCCGGTACTGGCTGATTCCCCCGTCCGTCACCCTGGCGTTCATCTTGATCACCTCGACGCCCGTGATCCCGCTGATGCTCTCCGCCGCCTTGGCCACCGCCGCCTTGACCGCGTCGTCGAAGCTCGCACTGGAGATCCCGATCACCTCGATCACCTTGACCGCACCCTGCTCGATGAACTCGCTCATGTCCCGGCTCCTCCACGGTCGATCCGGCCGCCGATCGTACCCGGCGGCACACGGTTCGGTCCCGGCGTGAGACGGCCCCGCTCCGGTCCGACCTTCCACCACTCGGGTCGCCCGCCCCTCCCGCTTCTTATGGGCGGGCTGGCGGGGCTGATCGCGCCCGTCGCCACCCTCGTCCCTGCGGTGAGCGCCCTGGTGGGCGGGGGCCAGGGCGCCATCGATAGCCCCGACTCGTCCGTCGCCGCCGCCGGGCTGTTCCTCCTGGTGGCGGCGCCGACCATCTGGGTCTTCTCGCTCCTGGACCTGTCCCCGGTGGTCACCCTCGCCGCCGCCATTGCCACCAGCCTCCCGCTGTGGTTCCTCGCCGGGGCATGGCTGGCGACCCGTTCCCGCTCGTGGTTCGAGTGGGTGGCGAAGTCCGCAGGGCTCGCTCTCGGTTGGGTGGTGGCACTGCTGCTCCTGGTGGCCACCATCGGCACCCTCGCCTCGTAGCCGCCCGGTAGGGTGCGGCGATGGATCTGTTCGAAGCGCTGTACACCACCAGGGCGATGCGCCGGGTGCGACCCGACCCGGTACCCGAGGAGGTCGTCGCCGCCATGCTCGACGCCGCCATCCGGGCCCCGTCCGGGTCGAACGCCCAGTCGTGGCGGTGGGTGACCGTCACCGACCGGCCCACCCTCGAGGCGATAGCCGATCTGTACCGCGCCGCCTGGCAGACCCTCAACGACACGGTCTACAAGGATGCCGTCCCCGCCGACACCCAGGCGCTCCGGGTGAGCCGGTCGGCGGCATGGCTGGCGGACAATTTCGAGACGGTGCCGCTGGTGGTCCTCCCCTTTACCCGCAACGACCCCAACGGCGCCTCGATCTACCCGGCGGTGTGGAACCTGATGCTGGCCGCCAGGGGCCACGGGGTGGGGACAACGCTTACCACCATCCTCGGGGTGTTCCAGGGGGCCGCCCTCGGTGAGCTGCTGGGGGTCCCCGCCGATCGGGGCTGGGTGAACGCCGCCGCCGTCACCTGTGGCTACCCGCTGGGTCGATGGGACGTCGCCGCCCGCAAGCCGGCCCACCAGGTGGTGTACCAGGACCGGTGGGGTCGGCCCCCGGACTGGACGGCGCCAGAGGCGCTGTGGCCGGGGGCGACCTGAGCTCGTCCGGGAGCGCATCCATGACGGATGTCGAGCAGTTCATCGCCGGGCTGCCCAAGGCCGAGCTTCACGTCCATCTCCTCGGCTCGGCGTCGGTGCCCACCGTCCTCGACCTGGCCAGACGCCACCCCGGGCGCGGGGTGCCCACCGACGAGGAGGGACTGCGCCGGTTCTACCGGTTCACTGACTTCGCCCACTTCATCGAGGTCTACATCGCGGTCAACACGCTGGTGCGGACCGCGGAGGATGTCTTTCGGCTGGCGGTGGGTGTTGCCGCCGACCTGGCCCACCAGCGGGTCCGCTATGCCGAGCTGACCGTCACCCCGGACAGCCACCTGGCGATGGGGATACCCCCCGATGCCCTGGCCGAGGCGCTGACCCGAGCCAGGGACTCCGTCGCCGCCGAACACGGGATCGAGCTGGGCTGGGTGTTCGACATCCCCGGTGAGCTCGGGCTCGAGTCCGGTCTGCGCACCATCGACTGGGCGGAGCGATGGGGACCGCCGGGCACGGTCGGGTTCGGTCTGGGCGGACCCGAGGTCGGGGTCCCCCGCCCCCAGTTCGCCGGCGTGTTCGCCCGGGCCAGGGCACTCGGCCTGGCCAGCGTCCCCCATGCCGGGGAGACCACCGGGCCGGAGACCATCTGGGACGCCATCCGCCATCTCGGCGCCTCCCGGATCGGGCACGGGATCGCCGCCGTCGACGACCCCGCCCTCGTCGAGCACCTGGTGGTCAACGGGATAACTCTCGAGGTGTGCCCGACCTCCAACCTCCGCACCCGGGCGGTCGACGCCCTCGAGGACCATCCGCTGCGTCGCCTGCTCGACGCCGGGGTGGCGGTGACCCTCAACTCGGACGACCCCGGGATGTTCGGCACCACCCTGAACCACGAGTACCGCATCGCCCACGACATCCTCGCGGTGCCGGTCGAGGGTCTGATCGACCTCGCCAGGAGGTCCGTGTCGGCGTCGTTCGCACCGCCAGCCACCAAGCGAGCCGTCCTCGACGAGATCGACGCATACGTGACGGACCGTCTGCGGTGACCACCGGGTAGGGCGGGGCGGACCGTCAGTCGAAGAGTCGGGGCCGGAACAGCTGGTCGTGGAGCCTGATGGCGAACCGGTCGGTCATCCCGGCGACGTAGTCGAGTACCTGGGTGACCACGGGCGACTCGGGATGCCGGTAGGTCTCCGGCATCTCCTCCGGCCTGGTCAGGAAGTAGTCGACCAGGCTGCGGACGATGTCCGTGGCCAGCCGCCGCTGCGGCTCCATGTCGGCCGCCAGGTAGACCCGCTCGAACATGAAGTCGCGCAGGTCACCCATGATCGCCTGGTGCTCCAGCTCCATCGACACCGTTCCCCGCAGCAGGCTCTCGTCGACCACGGTGTTGATCATGGTGTCGATCCACTGCCGTCCCGGCTCCCCGAAGGCGGCGATGGCCGCCGGGGGCAGATCGGCGGTCTCCAACACCCCCGCCCGGAGCGCGTCCTCGGCGTCGTGGGCCAGGTAGGCGATACGGTCGGCGAAGCGGAGCACCATCCCTTCGGCGGTGCTCGGCCCATCGACCACCTTCCACGGGTGACGCTCGATCCCTTCCAGCACCTCGTAGGTCAGGTTGAGCGGCTCGAGGACGGTGAAGATCCGGGCGCTCTGCTCGGCATGGACCCACTGCCCCCCGTCGACGTACTCGGACAGCGCCTCCTCCCCGGTGTGCCCGAACGGGGAGTGCCCGACGTCGTGGCCGAGGCACATTGCCTCGGTGAGGGACTCGTTGAGCGACAGATAGCGGGCGATGGCCCGCCCGATCTGGGTCACGTTGAGGGTGTGGGTGAGCCGGGTGACGTAGTGGTCGCCCTCCGGGTTCATGAACACCTGGGTCTTGTGCTTGAGCCGACGGAACGCCTTGGAGTAGAGGATCCGGTCACGGTCCCGCTCGAACGCGGTGCGGTGGCGGTCGGGGATCTCGGTGATCACCCTGCCCTTGGACTCGGCGGAGAGGGCGGCGCCGGGCGCCAGCAGCTCGCTCTCCAGCTTCTCGGCGTCCTCCCGGGTGCGGCGTTGGAACACGGTGGTCACAGCTCCGAGTCGAGCGGCCAGGCGTTGGGGAGGCACGGCTCGATGAGCTTGGACTGCTGCATCATCACCGGGGCCGGCTCCCCGGCGGCGGGGCAGGGGATGTGCACGTGGCCGAGCCGGTGCCCGGTCTCGTGGTTGATCAGGTACTGGCGGTAGGTGGTGAGATCGTCGCCGAAGGTGTCCGACCCGAACTCCCAGCGGTCGACGTTGATGGCGACCACGTCGCCGTTGCGGCACGAGTACTCGCCGCCGGTGTTGATCGGGGCGCACAGTGCGTCGACCAGGTCCGGCGAGCCCAGGATCAGCTTGAAGTGGTAGGTGTCGCCGTCGGCCAGCCGGAAGCTGAGGTCGCCGTTGCGGCCCCAGCCCCGCTGGTCCGACAGGATCTCGAGCACGGCGGCGGCGAAGCAACCGGGGTCGATGGACAGCCCGTCCTCGATCTCGACCCTGACGTCCCAGACAACGCCCGGCCCCGGCAAGGTCTCTCCGGGCACCCTCGAGGTGGTGCCGGCCGGTTGATGCTCCCCCTTGAGGCGGCATGCGTCCGCACCGACCTCGGGTGGCAGCGTGGTCGTCGGCGCCGGTGGGAGCGTGGTCGTTGTCGACGGAGCGGTCGTGGTCGTAGTGATGGGCTCTGCGCTCGTCGTCACCGGCGGTGCGGTCGACCCCGACCGGGTTCCGGGCGGATCATCCGTGGGGCTGACCGACGGGCTGACCGTCCCGTCTGCGGCCAGGTCACCGTCGGCGGCGAGTGCCCGGTCGGGTTCGGTCTCCCCACCGGCCGTCAGGCCGAACAGCACCAGCAGGGCGGCGCCAGCGGCGAGAGCGATCGCCAACCATCGTCTGTTTTGCACCGGGGGGCACCTCCAAGCCGGTCCATGATGCCGTCAACCGCCGACCACCGCCACCGGGGGCGGTGTCACCCCTCGGGGCTACCATCGCGAGGAGATGGAATACCAGGCGCTCTATCGCAAGCACCGGCCCCAGCGCTTCGATCGGGTCGTCGGTCAGGAGCACGTCACCCAGACGCTGGCCCGTGAGGTGGTCGAGGAGCGGATCGCCCACGCCTACCTCTTCGCCGGTCCTCGCGGTACCGGCAAGACCACGACGGCCCGGTTGCTGGCCAAGGCGCTCAACTGCACCAACAGGAGCGATGGCGCCGAGCCGTGCAACACCTGCGTTTCGTGTGTCTCGATCACGGATGGGATCTCACTGGACGTCATCGAGCTCGACGCCGCCTCGCACAACAAGGTCGAGGACGTGCGCGAGATCAGGATGAACGTCGGGACCGTCGCCGCCGCAGGCGGTGCCAAGCGCATCTACATCCTCGACGAGGCGCACATGCTGTCCCGGGCGGCGGGCAACGCCCTGCTCAAGACCCTCGAGGAGCCGCCCGAGCACGTCGTGTTCGTGCTGGCCACCACCGAGCCGTACAAGCTGCTCGACACCATCCGCAGCCGGAGCCAGCGGTTCGACTTCCACCCGGTGGGCACCGACACCCTGGTCGGCCATCTCGAGGCCATCGCCGCCACCGAGTCGATCGAGGCCGACCGCAACGCACTCGCCCTCATCGCCTCGCATGCCAACGGCTCGGTCCGGGACGCCCTGTCGATGCTCGAGCAGGTGGCCGCTTTCGGTGACGGGACCATCGGGCCGGAAACCGTTGGACGCACCCTCGGTCTGGCGGATCGGCGGGCGTACGGCTCGCTGGTCGAGGCGGTGGCGGACGGCGACGCGCCCCGTGCCCTCGGTCTGGTCGCCGAGCTGGCGGGCCGCGGGGCCGACCTGCGCCGCTTCGTCGCCGAGGCGGTCGAGTTCTTCCGGGGGATCTTCCTCGCCCAGTACGCCCCCAACCTCGAAGAGGTGGTCGACGATCCGGCCGAGACTCTCGACGAATGGCGCCGTCTGGCCGAGACCATCTCCCGGGCCGACGTGCTCCGGGTCGTGGACACGCTGGGCGAGGCGCTCCTCCAGCTCCGCCAGGGGCGGGAGGAGCGGCTGGTCATCGAGCTGGCGCTGCTGCGGATCACCCGTCCCGAGACGGCCACGGACACCGCCGCTCTGGCCGCCAGGCTCGACCGGCTCGAGACCAGGATGCAGTCCGGGGCATGGAAGCGGGGCTCCACCGAATCCGCCCAGCAGGACACCCCCGCGCCGTCACCGGCAGCCCCTGCGGGCCAGCCCGAGTCCCTACCCGAACCGGTCGCCGAGCCCGCCGCGGCGCCGAAGCCGATGGCCGCCGAGCAGCCCAAAGCGACGACGCCGCCACCTCCCGCTCCACCCACCCCGGTCGCAGCCGACACCCCACCCCCCGCCGCCGGCGATCCGGACCTTGCCGCCGTCGAGGAGATGTGGCCCCAGCTGGTGGCCAGGGTGCGCGAGGACGCCGGCCCGGTCCGGCATTCGCTGGTCAAGGTCGCCGCCCCCCAATCGATCAAAGGCGGGACCATCACCGCGGCGCTTCCCTCTGATCAGCCGTTCTACCTCGAGCGTCTCAACAAGGAGGGCGACCTCGCCGCCACCGTCGCCCGGATCGCCTCCGAGCTGCTCGGGGTGGCGGTCACCGTGGCCTGGACCACCGCAGACGGGTTGCCCAAGCCGCACCGCGCCGAGCCCGAGCCGGACCCATCCGCCGACGAGCTGGTGGACAGCGCCGAGGGGGCCGTCGACCCCGCTTCGATCATCGCCGACGTCCTCGACGGCGAAGTCGTCTCCGAGTAGCTGCCGGGGTAACCCCACCCGCACCGCTACCCTCACCCCCCATGGGACGCATGCCGAAGGACATGCGCCAGCTGATGCAGCAGGCGCAGAAGATGCAGGCCGAGCTCGAGAAGACCCAGCGCGAACTGGCGGAGAAGACCTACGACGGCACCGGCGGTGGCGTGGTCAGGGCGACCGTACGCGGATCTGGTGAGCTGGTCGAGGTCGTGTTCGATCCCTCCGTGCTCGACCCCGAAGACCCCGAGCTGGTCGGTGACCTCGTCGTCGCCGCCGTCAACCAAGCCCACCTCGCCGCCCAGCAGGAGATGGGTCAGGCCATGGGCGGGCTGGCCGGAGGGCTCGATCTCGGTGGGCTCGGCGGACTCCTCGGCTGATGTTCGAACCACCATTGGAGCGGGTCATCGACGAGTTCGCCCGGCTCCCCGGCATCGGCAGGAAGACGGCCCAGCGGCTCGCCTTCCACCTCCTCCACATCGAGGAGACGGATGCCACCCGGCTCGGTGAGGCCATCATCCAGCTCCGCCGGCAGGTGTCGTTGTGCGTGCGTTGCTTCAACGTCACCGCCGAGGAGCAGTGCTCCATCTGCCGGGACCTGCGCCGCGACCCCACCGTGGTCTGCGTGGTGGAGCGGGCCCAGGACATCGCCGTGATCGAACGCACCGGCGAGTTCAACGGTCGGTACCACGTGCTGGGTGGTGCCATCTCCCCGATCGACGGGATCCGCCCCGAGCAGCTCCGGATGCGCGAACTGGTGGCCCGGATCGACGACGAGGGCATCAAGGAGATCATCGCCGCCACCAACCCGACCGTCGAGGGCGACGCCACCGGCCTCTACCTGGCTCGGCTGCTCAAGCCGCTGGGTGTCGTCGTGTCGCGTCTCGCCAGCGGACTGCCGGTCGGGGGCGATCTCGACTACGCAGACGAGATCACCCTGGGGCGCGCCCTTGCCGGGCGGCGCGAGCTGTAAAGGCGTCAGGTCGTTGACGCCACTCCCGGCACAT
Source organism: Acidimicrobiia bacterium (assembly GCA_051002015.1). Lineage (GTDB taxonomy): Bacteria > Actinomycetota > Acidimicrobiia > Spongiisociales > UBA5794 > JACDBE01. The sequence goes on along the minus strand of JBPCMS010000083.1, from coordinate 32,687 downwards.
CGAGCGCCCCGAGCCGGTCCGTCCGGTAGATCGCATCCACGAAGCGCACGGTCCCGCTGAACGACCGCATCACCACCGAGTGGGTCTCGACCCGGTCGCCGAAGAAGTCAACCCCCTGGAGCAGCGCCCCGTCGGTGACACCGGTGGCGGCAAAGAAGGTGTTGTCCGAGTTGACCAGGTCGCGCATGGTCAGCACCTTGTCCAGGTCGTGGCCCTGCTCCAGCGCCCACCGGCGCTCCTCGTCGTCCCGGGGCCACAGCCGGCATTGCATCTCGCCACGCAGCGCCGCCATGGCGCAGGCCGCGGTCACCGCCTCCGGCGACCCGCCGATCCCGAACAGGATGTCGATCCCGCTGTCCCGTTTGGTGGTGGCGATGGCGGCCGAGATGTCACCGTCGCCGATGACGGCGATCCGCGCCCCCGCCTCCCGCACCGCCTCCATGTACTTCTCGTTGCGGGGCCGGTCGAGCATGATGGCGGTGACCTCTGACACCGCCTTGCCCCGCGCCTTGGCCACCTGGGACAGGTTGTGGGCGACCGGAGCGTCGATGTCGATCTTCCCCGCCGCCTCCTCGCCCACCACGATCTTGTCCATGTACACCAGCCGCCCCGGGGAGTACATCGACCCCCGCTCCGCCATGGCGAGCACCGCCAGCGCTCCCGCCTGACCCCGGGAGGTGGGCGCGGTGCCGTCGACCGGATCGACGGCGACGTCGACCTCCGGGGGTTGGCCGTCGCCGACCCGCTCCCCGTTGTACAGCATCGGCGCCTCGTCCTTCTCACCCTCGCCGATGACGACGACCCCATCCATGTGAACGGTGGAGAGCATCTGGCGCATGGCGTCGACCGCCGCCTGGTCGACGCTGTTCTTGTCACCCCTGCCCTGCCAGCGGGCGGCGGCGATGGCGGCCATCTCGGTCACCCTGACCATCTCCAGGGCGTGGTTACGGTTCGGCTGGTCTGTCATGCGGCCACCCGGACCACGAGGGCATCGCCCTGGCCCCCACCACCACACAGGCCGGCAGCCCCGATCCCTCCTCCGCGTCTGCGCAGGGCGTTGATCAGGGTGACGGTGATGCGGGCCCCGGTGGCGCCCAGGGGATGGCCGAGGGCGACCGCACCGCCGCCGGCGTTGACCTTGGCTGCGGGGAGATCGAGCATCGCCGCCGACCACAGCGCCACCGCCGCGAAGGCCTCGTTGATCTCGACCAGATCAAGGTCGGAGGGCGCCAGCTCGGCCTTCTTGAGGGCGATGCGGATCGCCTCGGCGGGCCGTTCGTGGAGGGTGGCATCGGGACCGGCCACCTGGCCGTAGGAGAGGATCTCGGCGAGGATGGGAAGCCCGGCGGCCTCGGCTGCGGACCTGTCTGCCATCACCAGGGCGGCGGCGCCGTCGGAGACCTGCGATGCGTTGCCTGCGGTGACGGTCCCGTCTGCGGAGAAGGCGGGCCGCAGGCTCGCCAGGGTCTCGATCGTGGTCCCGGAGCGGATCCCCTCGTCGGTGGTGACCGTCACCGGGTCACCCTTCCGCGAGGGGACGGACACCGCCACGATCTCGTCGGCGAAGGCCCCGGTTGCGGTGGCCTCGGCGGCGCGGCGATGGCTCTCCGCCGACCATTCGTCCTGGCTTGCCCGGTCGATGCCGAGCACGGCGTTCCTGCGGTCCGAGGATTCGCCCATGATGCAGTGGTCGAAGGCGCACCACAGCCCGTCGTGGGTGAGTACGTCGATCAGGGTGGCATCGCCCATCCGCAGGCCCTGCCTGGCCCCGGGGAGCACGTACGGAGCGCTGGTCATCGACTCCATGCCCCCCGCCACCACAAAGGTGCTCTCCCCCAGCCGGATGTTGGCGGCGGCGGTGCCGATGGCGCTCATCCCGGAGAGACAGACCTTGTTGATCGTGGTGCTGGGGACGGTCATGGGGAGCCCGGCGCCGACGGCCGCCTGGCGCGAGGTGATCTGCCCCTGACCGGCCTGGAGGACATGTCCGAACAGCACCTCGTCAACGTGGGCCGGGTCGAGGCCGCTGCGGTCGAGAGCACCGGTGATGGCGACCGACCCGAGCTGCATCGCCGTCAACGGACTGAAGACCCCCGAGAACCTACCTATCGGGGTTCGTGCGATGGCGCACACCACCGGGTTGGCCATTGGTCACCCTTTCGACGCTGGATACCCTGATTCTACGTGGGGTGGCTCGACGTCCACACGGGTGTCCTGGTTGGGGACGGATCACCTGCGCCCGGTCCGGTAGCCTCTACCCGATGCTGGCCTACAACATCGATCACGTGGCGATCGCGGTGCGCCACCTCGACCAGGCGGTCGATGGGTACCGACGGCTGTACGGGGTGGAGCCGGTGCGGCGCGAGGTCGTGGCCGACCAGGGGGTCGAGGAGGCGATGCTCCCCGTCGGGGGCTCGTTCGTCCAGCTCCTGCAACCGCTGGGGGCGAACACCCCGGTCGGTCGTTTCCTCGAGTCCAGGGGCGAGGGGCTGCACCACATCGCCTTCGCCGTCGCCGACATCGACCGGGCGCTGCGGCATCTCGAGGACGAGGGTGCCCGGTTGGTCGACCACACCCCGCGCCTCGGGGGCGGCGGGGCCCGCATCGCATTCGTCCATCCCAAGGCGACGTCCGGGACGCTGATCGAGCTGGTGGAGCACACCCGTGGATGACCCGGTGATCGAGATCCGTGGTGGCGCCGGATATGAGGAGGCGGCCGCCATCGGCGCCGTGATCAGCCACCTGCTCGACGCCGAGGAGGCGGCCGGCGCCGAGCCGCTCACCCGGCCCCGGCAGAGCCCATGGGTGACCGCCGGGCTGCCCAGGATCATCCCCAACCCGCTGCCCTCGCACACCTACTCGAGCCTCGGCTGGTCCGAAGCGGAAGAACCCGACCCCACCCAGTAACCCCCGGTTCCCCCTCCCCCTATGGGGCCGGGTGGCTGAGGACAATCGCCGCAGGCGGGCAAAACAGCCGGGGCGGGGGAAGGCAGACCCCACCGCGCCGCCGGGCCGTCCATATCCCACCCCGCCTCGCAAAGCTCGGCACCCCTCGTCCCTTTCCCCTTCCCCTACGGGGGAGGGGTGGCTGAGATAATCGCCGCAGGCGGGCAAAGACAGCCGGGGCGGGGGAAGGCTGCCGACCGAGCTGCACCGGCGCCTCGGTATCCCACCCCGCCTCGCAGAGCCTCGGCACCCCTCCCAATGGGAGGGGAAAGGAGCCGGGATGGGGCAAGGTCAGCGGGCTTGGGCGGCTATTGCGTGTACCACTTCGTCGGGGACCCGTAGGTCGCCGTGGCCGGTGCCTACCGAGATGCCTGGCTTGTAGGCGCCGTGGTAGTCGCTGCCGCCGGTGGCGATCAGACCGAGGCCGGCGGCAAGACCGGCGAGATGGCGACGGAGCTCGTCCGGATACTCGGCGTAGTACGACTCGATGCCGGCCAACCCCAGGTCGGCCAGCTCGCCGAAGGCAGACCGGTACTCGTCGGCGGAGACCCCGATGGTGTGAGGATGCGCCAGCACGGGAACGGCGCCGGAACGGCGGGCGAGACCGATGGCCTCGGCAGGTGTCAGCCGGAGCCGCTCGACGTAGGCGGGACGGCCCCGCGCCAGCCACCGGTCGAAGGCGTCTGCGATCGAATCGGCGGCCCCCATCCTCACCAGCACGGCGGCGATGTGGGGCCGGCCGACCACCCCGCCACCCGACTCGGCGATGACGTCTCCGATGGTGATCGGCCAGCCGAGAGCGGCGAGCCGCTCCACCATGACCGCGTTGCGGCCGGTTCGGCCGTGCTGCAGGTCGAGGAGGCGGTCCTGCAGCGGGCCGGTCCCTCCCAGGTGGTACACGAGCAGGTGCATCCCCCCGAGCGGCCACTCCAGCGACAGCTCGACCCCTGGGATGAACCCGATGCCGGCCCGCTCGGCGGCGGCGGCCGCCGATGCCGTCCCAGCGAGGGTGTCGTGGTCTGTGAGGGCGATGGCGGTGAGCCCCTCGGCGGCGGCGAGGGCGACCACGGTGGCGGGGGCGTCGGTGCCGTCCGAGCTGGTGGAGTGGAGGTGGAGGTCGACCGCCACGTCAGCCGGACGTGGTGGACGTCTCGGCGAGCGTTGTCGACGTCTGGGGAGGAGCGGTGGTGTCGGCCACGGCCGTCGTCGAGGTGACGGGAACGTCGGGCTCGTCTTCCCCGCCCCACACCAGGTTGGCGATGAGGGCGATGGCCACGATGCCGAGGGCGATGAACCCGAACCGCTTCACCCGAGTCATCATCTGGTCGCGGCGCTGCTGCTTCAACTCGATGGCTCGCCGGACCTCACGGTTGGCGCGCTGGCGATCTCTCTTGGAGGTTCCCATCGGCGCCGCACTATAGGCGGGGCCGCTTCGGGCCCGGCTCAGCGCTCGATGGTCACCGTCTCCAGGTAGATCGTGTTGAGCGGGACGCTCTGCTCGCCCTGCGTGCTGACCCCGAGCGGCACCGCGGCGATCGTCGCCAGGGTCTCCGCGCCGTCGACGACCCGGCCGATGATGGTGTAGTCCGGGGGCAGGAAATCGCTGTCGGCCAGCATGATGAAGAACTGGGATCCGGTGGTGCCGGGACCGGCGTTGGCCATGGCGACGGTGTCGGCGGCGTACACGGTCCCCGCCGGCGGGAACTCGTCTGGCAAGAGGTAGCCCGGCCCCCCGGTGCCGGTGGCGGTGGGATCGCCCGCCTGGATCACGAAGCCGGGGAGCACCCGATGGGACACGGTACCGTCGAAGAAGCCGGATTCGGCGAGGAACACGAACGAGTTGACCGCTTCGGGTGCGGTGGAAGGGTCGAGCTCGATGACGATGTCGCCGCAGGATGTGGCGATCGTCGCCACCGGGGTCGACCCGGCGTCGATGACCATGTCGCCAGGCTGGTCGAAGGTGAGCGGCTCGATCTCGGGCGGGGCCTCGGCGCCGCACGCCGCTTCCTGAGCCCGGAACCCTTCGTAGTCGACGGGGGGCGGTGCCACCGACGACCCGGCCGCCGCCTCCTCGAGGTATTGCTCCAGGGTGGCGATTTCGAGCTCTCCCGAGCTGCGCCGTACCACCCGGCCCTCGTCGTCGATAAACACCCAGTAGGGGAAGCTGTCGCCCCCGTATGCGATGAAGGCATCGGAGGCTTCGCCGTCGCGCATCGTCTGGCTGGTCCAACCCTCCCGCTCCAGCCATGCGGACGGCGGGTAGTTGTCCCGGTCGGGACGGGTGGCGGTGGACACCGAGAGGATGTCGACCCCGTCGACGCCCCCACCCCCGTCGAGCCACTCCTGCACCCTGGGTACCTCGGCCTGGCAGTGGGGGCACCAATGGGCGAGGAACACGATGCCCTTGGCCACACCGTCGGTGGTGTCGACCACCACGGCGTCGCCGGAGAAGTCCGAGCCGACCAGCGCAGGGGCAACCAGGCCGAGGGCCGGGTCCTGGGCCGGGTCGTTGCTCTCCTGCTTGGGGGGAAGGGGGCTGCCGATGACCTGGACGGGTCCGGTCTGGGCCGGGCCGGCCAACGCGGTGGTGCCGTCCCCGGTGGTGGTCGTGGTGGTGTCGCCACCCGGCCGCTCGGTGGTGTCGCCGCCCCCGATCGTCGAAGTGGCGGCGATGGTCGACGGGGTCGCCTGGTCATCGGAGTCGCCGGCGCCGGTGTTGGCGAGGACGATGGCGGTGACCAACGCCGCCACCAGCGCACCGACCACCAGGAGCACCGCCCACGGTCGCCGGGCCGGCCCCGGCTCGCTCCCCTGTTCCTCACCGTGTGCGTCCCTGGATGTGCCGTCGGCCACGCGGTCTCCCCGTTCGTCCGCGGCAAGGCTATCAAGCCACCCTTGGACCGCCACCGGACCGGGGGCGCCGGTCAGCCGCCGGTCAGGTCGAGCCGCATCAGCCAGCGGGGACGCCCGGCGCTGCGGGCGTCGGTGACGAGGACACGCTCGAAGCCGGCCCGCTCGAACATCGGGGTGAAGCCGACGTAGCCGAACGACACGTCCACCCTGGCTCCTTCGGGATCGATCGGATATGCCTCGAGCGCCGAGATCCCGGCGGCAACGGCAAAGTCGACAGCGCCGGCGAGCAGGGCGGCGGCGACCCCCTTCCGCCGGTATCCCACCCTCACCTGGAAGCAGACAATCGACCAGACCGGCAGCTCGTCGATCCTGGGGATCGTCCGTGATCGCACCAGCCGCTCCATCCGCTGGCGCGGCCAGAAGCCGAGCCATCCGGCGGGCTCTCCGTCGACGTAGGCCAGCATCCCTGGAGGCGGGCCATCCTCGACCTGACGCCGCAGGTTCGCCTCACCCGAGCCGGGGCCGCCGCGGCGATACCCGGAGGATGACATGCGCCAATACTGGCACCAGCAGCCCAGCTCGCCCTGCCCGGCGAAGAGGACGGCGACATCGGGCCACCGCTCGGATGCTGCCGGCACCACCTCGATCCCGCTCATGTCCACATCTCGGCCCGATACTGATCGGTGGGCGGGTAACGGTCAACGGTCGCCATCCCATGCAGCGATCTGGCACGATGCCGGCGTGAGCACGGTCCGAGGACGATGACGGTCTGGATCGACGCCGCCGCGGTGGAGCGCCTGGTCGGTCATGCCGAGGCCGCAGACGCCATCGAAGCGGCGCTGACCGCCGGGCTCGACCCTGCGGCCGATCCGCCCCGGCTCGCCGTGGAGGCGGCGTCGGGCCAGATCCTGCTGATGCCGGGCGAGCACGGCGCCAGGGCCGGGGTCAAGGTGGTGACGGTGGCCGCAGACAATCCCGGCGCCGGCCTTCCCCGGGTCCAAGGGGTCTACGTGCTGATGGAGGCGGCCACCCTGTCCCCCATCGCCGTCATCGACGGCACCGCCCTCACCAGCCTGCGCACCCCTGCGGTGTCTGCCGTCGCCGTGCGGCACCTCGCCTCCCCTGACGCCTCCATCCTGGTCGTGTTCGGCACCGGTCCCCAGGCGTGGGGACACGTCGCCGCCGTCGGGGCGGTGCGCCCGGTCACCGAGGTGGTGATCGTGGGTAGGGACCGGGAACGGGCCGACGCTTTCGTCCACCGGGTCGCCGCCACCGGAATCGGCGCCACCTCCGGAGACGCCGATGCCGTGGCTGGGGCCGACATCGTGGTGTGCGCCACCACCGCCGGCGAGCCCCTCTTCGATGGTGCATCCGTGGCCGGCACCGCCTGCGTCGTCGCCGTCGGCTCCCACCAGCCCCACCGGCGCGAGCTCGACGGGCGCCTCATGGCTCGATCGACCGTCGTGGTCGAAGACGTCCCCACCGCGCTCACCGAGGCGGGCGACGTGGTGATGGCGATCACCGAGGGAGCGACAACCCCGGCCGACCTGCACACGCTGTCCGACGTGGTCGCCGGACGGGTGGGCATCGACCCCGCCCGGCCCCGGGTGTTCAAGAGCGTGGGCATGGCCTGGGAGGATCTCGTGGTCGCCGACCGCATCCACCGGGCCCACACCAACCAGCCCTGAACCCCGCCGCACCCGCCCGGGGTCACCGGGGCGATCCAGGGGCACCGATACACTCCACCCGGTCATGGCACTGATCGTCCAGAAGTACGGCGGCACGTCTGTCGGGGACGCCGAGCGGATCATGCGGGTCGCCAAGCGGATCGCCTCCACCCACCTCGCCGGCAACCAGGTTGTCGCCGTGGTCTCCGCCATGGGCCACACCACCGACGAGTTGATCACCCTTGCCGCCCAGGTCAGTCCCAACGCCCATCCCCGCGAGATGGACATGCTGCTCACCGCCGGGGAACGGATCTCGATGGCGTTGTGCGCCATGGCCATCGCGGACCACGGTGTTCCCGCCATGAGCCTGACCGGGTCCCAGGCGGGCATCATCACCACCTCCACCCACGGTCAGGCCGAGATCCTCGAGATCAGGGGGGACCGGGTCCGGGAAGGGCTGGAGAAGGGCCGAGTGGTGATCGTCGCCGGTTTCCAGGGATTCAGCCGCGACTCGCGCGACATCACGACGCTGGGCAGGGGCGGCTCGGACGCCACCGCCGTCGCCCTCGCCACCAGCCTGGATGCGGACGTCTGCGAGATCTACACCGACGTCGACGGGGTGTTCACCGCCGATCCCCGGGTGGTGGAGGGAGCACGGAAGCTGGACGAGGTCTCGTTCGATGAGATGCTGGAGCTGGCCGCCACCGGGGCCGGGGTGCTGATGACCCGATCGGTCGAGTTCGGACGACGCTACGGGATCCCCATCCACGTCCGTTCGTCGTTCCACGACGATGTGGGAACCTGGGTCAAGGAGAAGACGATGGAAGAGGCGATCGTGCGCGGGGTGTCCCATGACACCACCGAGGCCAAGGTGACGGTGGCGGGGGTGCCCGACAAGCCCGGCATCGCCGCCGACCTGTTCGAGCCCCTGGCGGCGGCCGGGGTCAACGTCGACATGATCGTGCAGAACGTGTCGCGGGCCGGCGCCACCGACATCTCGTTCACCGTGCCCAAGGAGCAGGCGGCGACGGCCCGGCACATCACCGAGTCCACCGCCGCCGCCATCGGCGCCGAGGAGGTCGACGTCGACGACGACATCGCCAGGGTCTCGCTGGTCGGCGCCGGGATAAAGACCGAGTTCGGGATCGCGTCGAGGATGTTCCGCATCCTCGCCGACCACGGCATCAACATCGAGATGATCTCGACGTCGCCGGTGCGGATCTCGTGCGTCGTCAAGGCCGGCGATGTGGCCGAGGCGGTGCGCCACCTCCACGACGGGTTCATCGCCCCGCTGCACTCCGAGGGAATCCTGCCATGAAGCGGCTCGCCGTCGTTGGGGCGACCGGTGCGGTCGGCACCACGATCGTGGAGATCCTGGCCGAGCGCCGCTTCCCGGTCTCCGAGCTGCGGCTGATGGCGAGCGCCCGCTCCGCCGGAACGGTCGTCGCCACCCCGTGGGGCGAGGTGACGGTTGAGGATCTCGATGGCGCCGACCCTTCCGGCATCGACATCGCCCTGTTCTCCGCAGGCGCCACCCGTTCCCGGAATCACGCCCCCCGCTTCGCCTCAGCCGGGGTGGTCGTGGTTGACAACTCCTCTGCGTTCCGGATGGACCCAACGGTGCCGCTTGTCGTCGCCGACGTCAACGATGGTGCCATCGGCGGTCATGGCGGGATCATCTCCAACCCCAACTGCACCACGATGGTGCTGATGATGGCGGCGGCGCCGCTGCACCGGGCCGGTGGGCTGCGCCGGCTGGTGGCCACCTCGTACCAATCGGTGTCCGGCTCGGGTCAGAGCGGGATGGACGTGCTCTCCGCCGAGATCGATCTCCTCGCCGGGGATCCCGACGCCCTGGCCAGGGGCGGATGGGTCGACCCGGGCGGCACGCTCTACGCCCGTCCGGTCGGGTTCAACGTGCTCCCCCACGCCGGATCGTTCACCGAGGCGGGGTACACCGACGAGGAGTGGAAGCTGGTCAACGAGACCCGCAAGATCCTCGGTGACCCTGCCATCGAGGTCGAGCCGACCTGTGTCAGGGTCCCGGTGATGGTCGGCCACGGGATCGCCGCCACCATGACCTTCGACCGCCCCATCGAGGTGGAGGAGGCGATGCGGCACCTGGCCACCGCCCCCGGGATCGAGGTGTGGAGCGACGACAAGGTGCCGACCCCGCTCGACACCGCCGGCCGCGACGAGGTGCTGGTGGGAAGGGTACGGAGAACGCTGGGCACACCGGGCGGAATCTCGCTGTGGGCGGTGGGCGACAACCTGCGCAAGGGGGCGGCGCTCAACGCCGTCCAGCTCGCCGAGCTCCTCGCCTGATCCTGCCGAAGCCCCGGCATTCCCGTATCCTTGACCCATCGACCACCGCACCCAGGGGGAGGCCGCAGCGTGGACGCCAGCGCATCCACCGTCATCGACCGACCGATCGAGCAGGTGTTCGCCTTCGTGACCGACATCGCCAGGATGCCGGCGTGGGTGTCGGGGGTGACCAGGGCCCGGATGGTGAGCGGGGTGATGGAGCAGGGTGCCCGCTTCGTGCTCGCCTACCAGCCGGGGCGGCGGGAGACCGAGCTGGAGGTCGCCGTCGAGGCGTACGAGCCCCCGAGCCGGTTCGCCTTCTCCACCGAGCGCGGCCCGTTCGCATTCTCCGGGCGCCTCGAGCTGGTGCCCGAGGGAACGCGCACCAGGGTGTCGAGCATCATCGAGGCCGACCCGGACAGCGTGTCGACCAAGATGGCGAACCTCCTCCTCGGTGGGTACATCAGACGCAGCATGGTCAGGCGACTCGATCGTGAGCTGAGCGCCCTGCGCGACGCCATCGCCGCCGACCCCAACGTCCGCAACTGAGGAAGGGAAAGCCCGGCGGGGTGTCCGCCGGGCTTGCCTCTCGGGTCGGGACGGCCGGATTTGAACCGGCGACCTCATCGTCCCGAACGATGCGCGCTGCCAAACTGCGCCACGTCCCGTGACGAGGAGTGTACCCGGTCGCCTCCCCTCTCGTTGGGAGCGGCGTGGTCAGCCGTCGGCGACCGGCTGGGCCACCGGCTCTCGGGACGGCGCCTCATCGGCGGGCTCGGGCCGACCCGGAACCGGGGGGCGCTCGATGGCGGCGGCGATGGCGGAGCGGAGCTGCCGGGCGGTGAACGGCTTGGGCATCCACCCGTCTGCGCCCGCCCGCTTTGCCAGGAAAGCATCGACGGTGCGGTCGAGCAGCATGATCACCCCCGGGGCCGGCCGGTCGAGGAGATGGGACAGGGCCCGAACCTCTCGGGTGACCGCCATCCCGCCCCGGGAGCCCACCTGGAGGTCGACGACGACGGCGTCGACATCGTGGTGGTACGCCGCTTGGGCCGCCGTCTCGGCGTCGGCGGTCTCGATCACCTCGTAGTCGGGATCGCTCAGGGCGGCGCGTACGTCGTTGCGGACCCAGACGACATCGGCGACGAGCAGGATGCGGCTCATGGAGGCCGAGGCTAGTGGAGCCTCGCCGGGTGACGGGCCGTCTCCTGCCACCGCGTAACATCGCCGGATGCTCCCGGTCCGCCTGCTGTTGGTGATCCTCGCCGCCGCCCTCACTCTGGCCGCCCCCGCCCTCGGCGCCGAGGCGGTGTCCGGGGGCGGCCCCGTGGTGATCGCCGACGTGCGGGGACCCCTGGAGCAGCGGGCCATCGACTTCCTGGCCGGTGCCGTCTCGACCACCACCGCCGGTCTGGTGATTCTCCAGATCGATAGTCCCGGTATCGCCTCTGGTGATCCGCAACCTCTGTTCGATGCGGTCACCGAGGCCGCCGTCCCGGTCGTCGTCTGGGTGGGGCCTTCGGGTGCCTCCGCCTACGGAGGGGTGGCCCAGCTCCTCACCCTGGTGGACCACGCCGGGGCGGCACCGGGCACCTCGATAGGGTTCTCCGGCCAGACCATTGCCGGTGATCCCCTGCCCCCCGGCGAAGGCGCCGTCGAGGTGGCGGCGGATCAACCGATCGATGGCCTGATCGACATCGTGGTGCCCACCATCGGCCAGTACATCGCCTCGCTGGACGGGCTGGTCCTCGACACCGCGGTCGGGCCGGTGAGCCTCGACCTCGTCACCACCCAGACCGCCGAGGACGGTACCGAGACGGTCGTCGCCGCCACCGAGGTCCAGTTCCTCAAGCCCGGCCTCCTCACCCGGTTCCTCCGCCTGGCGATGCGACCCGAGGCCACGTTCTTCTTCCTGGTGGCGGGGCTGGCCGCCGTCAGCTTCGAGCTCTACGCCGCCGGAGTCGGGGTCAGCGCCACCGTTGCCTCCATCTCCCTCTTGCTCGCCGGTTTCGGGGTGGCCTCGCTGCCCATGAACTGGCTCTCCCTTGCCGGTGTGATCCTCGGGGTGATCCTGGTGACGATGGACTTCCAGGATGCGTCTCCAAGCTGGCGGGGCGTGCTTGGCAGCATTGCCATCCTGCTGGGCGGGCTCAACCTGACAACGGCGTCGCCCCAGTTCGCCCCGCGCTGGTGGACGGTGGTGTTGACCACCATCGGCTACCTGGCCTTCGTGATGGTTGCCTTGAGCACGGTCGCCCGGGCCCGGTTCTCCACCAGGACGATCGGCCGATCGCACCTGATCGGCCGGAAGGGCATCGCCCGGACCGAGTTCGATCCGACCGGGATCGTCGAGGTGGACGGCGCCCACTGGCGGGCCCGCACCCATCGTGCCGCCGGTGTCGGCCCCGGGGATCCGGTCGAGGTGGTCGCCGTCAGCGGGATCATGCTCGAGGTCGGTCCCACCGATGCTCGCGAATAGCTAGCACTAACTGGGGATTCTTCCCTTGTCGTCCCCTCGCTCGGGGGCTAGCTTCGAGTGGCTGGTAGACGACCGTGGAGGACACGTTGTGACGTCGCTCGATCGCTCATGGCAGCCCGTGGCGTTGTGCCGGGGTAACAACAGCCATCTGTTCTTCCCCCCGAGCACCCAGGAACGCAAGGACGACCGAGAGCGACGAGAGGCCAGGGCCAAGCTGATCTGCCAGAAGTGCCCGGTCAAGGCGCCCTGTCTGGAATACGCCATGACGATCCGTGAGCCCTACGGCATCTGGGGCGGGCTGACCGAGGCCGAGCGCCGTCAGGAGCTGGTGGCCGCTGGCGGCTGACACCCTGCCCCCTGTCGGCAATCCTGGCTCACCGATGACTGGTTTGGGCGCGTCCCCTTGAGCCCGACGATTCCTGAGCCCCGTCTCTCCACCACGATCTGCGTGCTCGCCGCCGACGGGAACGGCGCCAGGGTGCTGATGGTGCGCCGCGCGGCGGCGATGCGGTTCATGCCGGGCGCCTGGGTGTTTCCCGGAGGGGTGATCGACCCCGCAGACGACGGGGCCTCGGCCCGGGCCGCCGTTGTCGACGCCCACCCCGAACATGCCGCCTGGGCGGCGGCCGGGGTACGCGAGGTGTTCGAGGAGACCGGCATCTGGCTGGCGCGACCACCGGTTGTGATCGAAGCCGCCACCAGACCCACCGGGCCCGCCGTCTTCGACCTGGTCGCCCGGTTCGGTCCGGTCGACGGTGCCGGCATCCATCACCTGTCCACCTGGGTCACCCCGACGATGGTCCCGGTGCGCTTCCATACCCGGTTCTCGGTGGTTGTCGCCGACGCCATGGTCGCCGGGGAGCCGGACGGGACCGAGGTCGACGACATCGCCTGGGTCGTCCCGCAGGATGCCATCGATCGGGCGGACGCCGGCGACATCGCCCTCCCCCTGCCCACCAGACGGACCCTGGCCGGGTTCGCCGCCCTGGGGACGGTCGACGCCGTCATCGACCGGGTCCGCACCGCAGGGCCCGCCCCCATGATCCAGCCCAGGCTTCGCATCGACGGAGACATCATCGTGGCGCTCCTCCCCGGTGACGAGGGCTACGACACCACACCCGACCTCCCTCCAGATCCGGAGACGCTGGGCCGGGCGCTGGAGGTGCGGGCGGCGGACGGCGGCCCCGTCCCCGAGATGAGGCCGCCCCGGTGAGGATCGAGCGGGTCCTCGCCCCCAACCCAGGGCCGTTCACCGGGCCTGGCACCAACACCTGGGTCGTGACCGACGCCGGCCAGGCCGTCGTCATCGACCCCGGGCCCGTCATCGCCGAGCACCTCGAGGCCGTCGTCCACCGGCTCGGGGACGCCACCCCGGTCGCCGTGGTCGTTACCCACACCCATCCCGACCACGCCCCCGCCGCCAACCCGCTGGCGGACAGGCTCGGGGTCCCCGCCCTCGGGTTCGCCCCCGGGCCCGAGTTCGTCCCCACCGACACCATCGCCGACGGGGACCGCATCGACTTCGGGGAGCGACACCTGACCGTGCTCCACACCCCGGGCCATACCCCGGACCACGTGTGTCTCGTCGTCGACGGTGTGGTGTTCACCGGCGATCACATCATGGGCGGATCGACGGTGATCATCGAGGACGCCGCCGAGTATCTGGCCTCGCTGGAGCGGGTGCTCCACATCGGACCCGACCACCTCTACCCGGGGCACGGGCCCGAGATCCCAGACGCCATCGTCGCCGTCGAGGCGTACATCGCCCACCGCCGTATGCGGGAGGACGAGATCCTCGCCGCCATCGCCGCCGGGGCGAAGTCGGTCGCCGATCTGGTCGCCGTTGTCTACCGGGATGTCCCGTTGGAGTTGCTCCCGGCCGCCGAACAGCAGGTGAAGGTCCAGATCAAGAAGCTGGTGGACGAGCACCGGCTGGTCGGATGGTGAACTCGGACCGCCCTGCGGGACTCCCCTCGGTTTGACCCTGTCGACGCCACCTCCCTAGGCTCCCGCGGCCGTGGCCCGGGCCGGGCCACCATCACCCCTCGCCCCCAGGGGATCGAATTCATGAAGCGGACCATCGTCGCCCTCATCGTGGCGACATTGACCATTCTTCCGGCATACGCCGCCACCGGCGCCGAGGAGATCACCCCGGCCGACATCGCGGGGGCCGAGGCGCGCCGCAGCGCCGTCGGGGAGGAACTGGCCGAGGCCACCGCCGAGTACGACGCAGCCGTCACCAGGAACCTCGAACTCCAGAACGAGGTCCGCATCATCGCCGCCGAGCTCGCCATCGCCGAGCAGACCCTGGAGACGAGCAGGGCAGAGGCCGAGCAGATCGCCATGAACATCTACATGCAGGCGGGCTCGGCGCCGGGGACCACCCTGCTCGACGCCGAGACCATCAACGAAGTCCCGCTCCGGGAGAGCTACCTGGAGACGCTCTCCGCCTCCGGTGAGGCGACCCTGACCCGTTTCGCCGCCCTCGAGGACGCCTACCTCGAGCAGAAGGTGCGGCTCGAGGAGCTCCAGGCCGAGCAGGAGGCCGTTGTCGCCGACCTCGATGCGCTCGCCGAGGGCATCCTGGACGAGCTGGTGGCGGCCGATACCGAGTACCAGGCCATCGTCTCCGCCTACGAGGCACAGGAAGCGGAGAAGCGTCGCCTGGCTGCGGAGCAGCGGCAGCGCGAGGCGGCGGCGGCGCGTGCCGCCACCTCGACCACCAGCCCATCCTCGGGCGACGGTGGCGGCGGAGACGGCGGAGGGGGATCATCGACGACGCCACCGCCCCCGCCCCCGCCGGCCCCGGCCCCACCCGTGTCCAGCGGTGGAATGGCCTGCCCGGTCAACGGGGCAGTGGCGTTCACCGACACCTACGGTGCCCCCCGCTCGGGTGGGCGGAGCCACCAGGGCGTCGACATGATCGCCGCCAAGGGCACCCCGGTTGTCGCCATCGAGGGCGGGGTACTCGACCTCGGGTCATCGTCGCTCGGCGGGATCACCATCTGGCTGAACGGCAACAGCGGCGACGAGTACTACTACGCCCATCTCGACGGCTATGCCTCGGGGGTGTCCGATGGCATGTCGGTGTCGGTGGGGGAACTCATCGGATACGTGGGCAACACCGGCAACGCCATCTACACCGTGTCGCACCTCCACTTCGAGCTCCATCCTGGTGGGGGCGGTGCCGTCAACCCCACCCCGCTGGTGGCCTCGCTCTGCTGACAACCGGTCAGCCCTGCTCGATCCGGTAGTGCACCCGCATCGCCTCGCCCCCCGGGTTCGCCCTGAGGCCACCCGCCCCCCGAACTTCAGCGGATTGGACATCGCCAGGGGTACGCAGAACCTAAGGTTCGCCGGCTTACCCCAACATCAGCGAATTACGTGTCGTGGCGACACCCAGCAACCTCAGGTTGGACGATGAGGGGCGGCGCGCGGGGCTATCGGAGTGTCAGCCGAAGCGGTAGCCGACGCTGCGCACGGTGGTGATCCACGAGCTGCGCTCCTCGCCCAGCTTGGCCCGCAGCCGGCGGACGTGGACATCGACGGTGCGGGCCCCGCCAAAGTAGTCGTAGCCCCACACCGCCAACAGGAGCTGCTGTCGACTCCACACCCGCCCCGGATTCTCGACGAAGAAGCGGAGTAGCTCGTACTCCATGTAGGTGAGGTCGCGCGGCTCGCCGGCCAGCGTCGCCTGGTAGGTGGCGGTGTTGAGCTCGAGCTCACGGTGGCGCAGGACTTCGGGCTCGGGCTCGACCCCCACCAGCGACAGCCGGGCGGCCCGCACCCGCAGCTCGGCCACGTCGATCGGGGAGAGCAGGAAGTCGTCGAAGCCGTCGAGGTCGTCGAGGTCGGCGGTGTTGGTGCGGTCGGTCACCAGCAGCACCGGCAACCCGTGGTCGCTGCGCAGCTTGCCGGCGGTGCCGATGGCCAGACCCAGATCGTCCGTCACCTGGACCACCGCCAGCGCGAAGCCCTGGTGCGGCGCCCGGTCGGTCACCTCGGCGGGAGACCCGATCGGTACCGGCTGCAGCCCGGCGGCGAGCAGCGCCGAGATCAGCGACTGCGAGGGGCTGGGCGGGTGGACGGCGACGAACACGCTGGGCTCACAGCACCGGGAGATAGGTCTCGAGCTCGAAGCGGGACACGTGGCTCTGGTAACGGTCCCATTCGTCGCGCTTGTTGCGGATGAACCACTCGAACACATGGTCGCCCAGCGTCGACCGCACCAGATCGGAGGCCTCCATGGCGTCGAGCGCCTCGGCCAGGTTGCTGGGGAGCCGGTGGGCGCCTGCGGGAACGCTGGGGCTGTCCCCCAAGCGACCCTCGGGGAGGTCGTAGTTGCTCTCGATCCCGGCCAAACCGGCGGCCAGGATCAACGAGAACGCCAGGTAAGGGTTGCAGGCGCTGTCGGGCGAGCGGTACTCGATCCGGGCCGCCCCCGGCTTGTTGCGCTTGGCGGCGGGTACCAGCACCACCGCCGACTGGTCGTGGCGTCCCCACTGCTCGTAGACCGGGGCGTCGAACCCGGTGACCAGCCGCTTGTACGAGTTCACCCACTGGTTGGTCACCGCGGTGATCTCCCTGCCATGGTGGAGCAGCCCTGCGATGAAGCCACGGGCCGTCTTGGACAGTCCGAACTCGGCGCCTTCCTCGTGGAACACGTTGTCGTCGCCCGAGAACAGCGAGAGGTGCAGGTGCATCCCGCTGCCGTCGTAAGCCTCGAGCGGCTTGGGCATGAAGGTGGCGTAGATGCCGTGCTCCATCGCCACTTCCTTGACGGCGAGCCTGGCGGTGACCACGTTGTCCGCCATGGTCAGTGCATCGGTGTGCCGTAGATCGAGCTCGTGCTGGCTCGGGGACACCTCGTGGTGGGAGGACTCGACCGGGATCCCCAGCCGTTCCAGCGTGAGGATGGTCTGGCGGCGGTACTCCTGGGCGACGTCGAGCGGGGTCAGGTCGAAGTAGCCGCCCCGGTCGAGCACCACCGGGTCGGGCGACGAGTCCTTGAAGTAGAAGTACTCGAGCTCGGGGCCGACATAGAGCGAGTAGCCCAGCTCGTGGGCCCGTTCCAGGTTGCGGCGGAGCACCCAGCGGGGATCGCCCTCGAACGGCTCGCCCTCGGGAGTGACGATGTCGCAGAACATGCGGGCGGCCCCGAACTCGCCCTCGCGCCACGGGAGGATCTGAAAGGTCCTCGGGTCGGGCCGGGCCAGCATCTCGCTCTCGTGGCGGCGGGAGAACCCGTCGATCGACGAGCCATCGAACCGCATCCCCTCCTCGAACGCCGTCTCCAACTCGGCCGGGGTAATGGCGAACGACTTGAGCATCCCCAGAACGTCGGTGAACCAGAGCCGGATGAACCGCACCCCGCGTTCCTCGACGGTGCGCATCACGTAGTCGTGTTCCCGGCTCATCGGCTCGCCTCCTCGGTGATGATCGTATGCCGGCCGTGCCCCCGGGTCCAGCCCCGGACCCCTCCGAAACACACTGTTCACACGGCAGACACCGCTGGTTAACCGGCATGCTTGAGGATGGGCATAGAGCGCCGGCCACACCGAGGAGGACGACGGATGCCCTACCGCGCCGAGTACATCTGGATCGACGGGCAGAAGCCCACCGCCAAGCTTCGTTCCAAGACCAAGATCGTCCCCGACGGCGCCGAGCCGCCCATCTGGGGTTTCGACGGCTCCAGCACCGAGCAGGCCCCTGGAAGCGCCTCGGATTGTGTGCTCCGTCCGGTGATGGTGAAGCCGGACCCGATCCGCGGTGACAACGACGTGCTGGTCCTGGCCGAGGTGCTCGACGTCGAGCTGGAGCCCCACGAGTCGAACACCCGAGCGGCGTGCGTCGCCACCGCCGAGACGTATGCAGGGCACGAGCCGTGGTTCGGGATCGAGCAGGAGTACACCTTCTACAAGGACGGCAGGCCCCACGGATGGCCCATCGGCGGTTACCCGGCGCCGCAGGGCGGCTACTACTGCGGGGTCGGCGCCGACGAGATCTGGGGTCGTGACGTGGTCGAGGCGCACACCAAGGCCTGTATGGACGCCGGGCTCTCGATCTCGGGGACCAACGCCGAGGTGATGATCGGCCAATGGGAATTCCAGATCGGCCCGCTGGGCCCGGTCGAGGCCGCCGACGAGCTGTGGATGGCCCGTTGGCTGCTCTACCGCATCGCCGAGGATCACGACATCTCGGCCCACCTCAACCCCAAGCCGGTCGATGGCGACTGGAACGGGGCCGGGGCCCACACCAACTTCTCCACCAACCGGATGCGGGAGGATTACGACGCCGTCATCGCCGCTTGCGAGGCGCTGGGCAAGAAGGCCGACTACCACATCCAGCACTACGGGGCGGGGATCGAGCGCCGGCTGACCGGGCTCCACGAGACGGCGCCGTGGACCGAGTACAACTACGGCGTGTCCAACCGAGGTGCCTCGGTTCGCATCCCCTGGCAGGTGGCCAAGGAGGGCAAGGGCTACATCGAGGACCGTCGCCCCAACGCCAACTGCGACCCGTACGTGGTCACCCGGCTGATCACCGAGACCGTGTGCAGCTACCTCGACGGCGAGTCGACCTGAACCGTGCCCAAGCCTACGTGGTGGCGGGAACGTTGATCGGCCGAGGACTTCGATGCCGCCGTGGTGGCGTCGCCGGCTTGTCAGCCGGTGGCGGCGGTGCGGGCCTCATCGTATCCGCTGGCCATGGCGGCGGCGGCCGTCCCGTACTGGTCGAGGGCGGCCAGCCGTCCCGCCGAGCCCGGCTGGTTGGCGAAGCCGTCGAGCATGGCGGCGGCGGCGTCGCTGAACTCGGTGGACGCTCCGATGACCCCCGCCCAGGCGTCCGTGGCCGGCTGGGGAACCTCGAGTGCTGAGATCTCGGCGGCGAGGGCGTCGGACCGACTCAATAGATCGGTGAAGGCGGCGTTGGTGTCTGCTGCGGTGGCGGTGCGGTCATCCCATGCGGTGTTGATCGCCTGCGCCTCCTCGGCCATGGCGGCGGTGCGGGTTGCCAGGTCGTCGACCGCGGCCAGGAAAGCCGCCTCGGCGGGGGGCAGCGTCGTGGTGACGTCGACCGGTGGCCGGGTCGTGCCGGGAGCCGCCCTGGTGGTGTCCGTCGGTGTCACCGGTGCCGGGGGCAGGGCATTTACGAACAGATAGGTGAAGCCGATGAGTCCTGCGATGACCAGCGGGAGGATCCAGCGGCCGTGCTTGGGGTCTGCCTTGCTCACGGCGCACAAAGATAGCCGGGCGACGGGCCTCGGCCGAAGATCGCTCGGGGCGAGGCAGTGACGGCGGCGGGGACGCCGCTCTATGGTGACCGGATGGAGATCGCCGGACGGGTGGCACTGGTGACCGGGGGCGCGGTCCGGGTGGGGCGGGCGCTCGCCGTCGGGCTGGCCTCGGCAGGAGCCGACGTGTTCGTCCACTACAACAGCTCCTCGGCGGCCGCCGAGAAGACCGCCGCCGAGATCGAGGGACACGGGGTCAGGGCGGCGATCGGCGGTGTCGATCTGGCAGACCCGGTCGCGGTACCCGGACTGGTGGCGATGGCCACCGACGCCCTCGGCCCGGTAAGCATCCTGGTCAACGCCGCCTCGGGCTTCCCCGAAGACACCCTCGCCGATGTCACCGTCGACGGCTTGCGGGCCACCATCGACGTCACCCTCGCCGCCCCGGTGTTCCTCACCCAGGCGTTCGCCGCCACCCTCCCCGAAGACACCGACGGCGCCGTGGTCAACATCACCGACGTGAAGACCGCAACCCCGTACCGCAGGCACTTCAGCTACATGATCGCCAAGGGCGCCATCGACACCTTCACCAGAGCGGCGGCGCTGGCGCTTGCCCCCAGGGTGCGGGTCAACGCCGTCGCCCTCGGGGTGATCCTTCCCCCACCCGGCGAGGACGAGACGTACCTGCTCGCTCTGGCCGCCGACCTGCCGCTGCAGCGGGCCGGCGGGACCGACCCGGTGGTGGCGGCGGCGATCGCCCTCATCGAGAACGACTTCATCACCGGCGAGATCGTCCGCATCGACGGCGGCGCCCACCTCACCTGAACACCCCGGCGGCGAGCCCCCTGGGTGGCGGCGGTAGCCTTCTCCCCCATGACGGATCGTATCCACATCACCGGTCTCGTGGTCGACGGCATCCTCGGGATCAACCCGGAGGAGCGGATCAATCCGCAGCCGATCCGGGTCAACGCGACGCTGTGGGTCGACACCACCCCGGCGGCCCGCACCGACGACATCGCAGAGGCTGCCAACTACCGCACCTTGACCAAGGCCATCATCGCCCACATCGAGCAGGGTGCCCCCATGTTGGTGGAGCGGCTGGTCGACGAGATCGCCCGGCTTTGCCTCGCCAACGAACCGAGGGCCGAGGAGGTAGAGGTGACCGTCGAGAAGCCGACCGCCCTCCGCCACGCCGAGTCGGTCGGGATCACCATCCGCCGCCGGCGGGAGACCTGAGGGGCACCGCGATGACCCCACCCCCGGTCAAGGTCGTGATCTCCGCGGGGAGCAACATCGACCGCGAGCGCAACCTCCCCGAGGCCATCAACCGCCTCCGCCGCCACCACCACATCGACATCCAGCGGATCAGCAGCCTGTACGACACCGACGCCGTGGGCGGCCCGGCGGGCACCGCCCCCTACTTCAACGCCGCCATCGTCGCCACCACCCAACTCACCGTCGACGAGCTGCGGGCCGAGCTGCGGGCCATCGAGGATTCCCTGGGCAGGGTCAGGACGGACGATCCCAACGCTCCGCGAACCATCGACCTCGACATCTCGTTCTACGGCGATATGGTCGATGCGCCCTCGCTGCCCGATCCCGATGTCCTGGTGCAGCCCCACGTCGCCATCCCCATCGCAGAGGTTGCTCCCGACTGGGTGCACCCCGTCACCGGAGCCAACGCCGGTGACATCGCCGAGGGCCTCGGCGGCGACGGGGTGCGCCCCATCCCCGGTCTCCGGCTGAGGAGCCACCAGCTGGAGTCCAGGGGGATCGACTTCGACGACGTCACCGACGTGTACGCCCCCCGGATGGAGGCCCTGGTCCGCCAGCAGCTGCTCGAACTGGGTGAGGACCCGGAGCGGGAGGGGTTGGTCCGTACCCCGCTGCGGGTTGCCAAGGCGATGGACTTCCTCACCAGCGGTTACTCGGCCACCCTCGAGGACGTCGTCAACGACGCCATCTTCGACGCCGAGGGCGCCGAGGAGATGGTGGTGATCAAGGGCATCGAGTTCTACTCGATGTGCGAGCACCACATGCTGCCCTTCTTCGGGAAGGCGGCCGTGGCCTACCTGCCCAAGGGTCAGATCATCGGGCTGTCGAAGGTGGCCAGGATCGTCGACCTGTTCGCCCGGCGTCTCCAGGTGCAGGAGCGGCTGACCAACCAGGTGGCGGACGCCATGATCCGGGTGCTCGATCCGCATGGTGTCGCCGTCGTCATCGAGGGCAGGCACTTCTGCATGATGATGCGCGGGGTCCAGAAGCAGGACAGCTCGATGGTGACCAGCGCCATGCGCGGCACCTTCTCGTCGGACGCCAGAACCCGCAACGAGTTCCTCGACCTGACCAAGCGCTGACCCACAGGGCTCTGGATCGGGGCGCCCCGGCCTGGTACTGATCGTGTCGTGGTGCCCTGGGCGAATCCCGATCTGCTACGAGGGCTGGCCGTCGCCGGGGAGCAGAGCGCCGACCGCTGCGATGCCGCCGCTGCCCGGGCCGCCGCCCCCGGCGGCGGATTGGGCGGGGTCCTCGCCGTCCTCGACGTGGCGAACGGGCTGCGGACGGCGGGTGCATCACTGCGCCGCAAGGCCGACATCCTCGACGATCCGACCGCGGTGCCGGTCGAGGTGCCGTGGGACGGCTCGACGGCGACGGCATCGCCTCCGGGCGGCCTTCCCCCCCGGGTGAGGAGGAGGGAAGGCGACGGGCCGAGACGCTGCTCGACGCCTTGGGGACGGGGAGCCTCGGGGCGATCCGCCGGGTGGTCGCCTCGGTCGCCCAGCTCGATCGAGCCGCATCGCTCGGGTTCCTCTCCCAGCTCGGTGCGGACGGCATCGGCCTGCTGCCAACAGTGCTGCTCGACAACGGGGTGGCTCCCGAGGACCTCGGCTGGTACATCGCCCCGGTGGCGACCGCCCTGGCAAGCGCATCGGCGCTGGGAGTGATCGACGCCCGCGACCTCGCCCTGGGTCACCAGGCGACGGCGGCGGCGCCGACGATGTACCTCGACTTCGGCGCATTCGACACCGCCTTCGTCGCTGAGATGGCTCGGGTGTTCCCGGCCCCGTTCGAGCACGAGGTGCTGGCTCTGGTGGGGGTGCCCTACCTCGTGCCGGGAGGGGCCGCCGCCACCGCGGACACCAGGCTCGCCATCGTGGAGGAGGTCCTCACCTTTGATATCGGCAACCGGGCGCTGTTCGTGGACACGCTGGTCGATGCCGGGGCGATCGGTGCGCTGACCGATCCGGCCACCCGTGGATCGATGGTGGCACCGCCGTCGAGGAGCTGCTCGCCTCGATCGGCTTCGGGGTGGTTCCACCGCTGCTGCCGGTGATCTGACCGGGTGCCGGTGCCGCTACCCTTCCCCGTACCGTGCTAGGCGGGGCGCTAGGGGTGCCCTGCACCCGAAATCCCCTTCATGCGGGGCCGAACCCCCGCCCGAGGGTGGGGTGTCGTCCGGGTCGAGCACCGTGCAATCGATGTTGACGGACGGGTCCTGCGCGGCGAGGCGCCGCCAACCGGGTCAGGTCCGGAAGGAAGCAGCCCTAAGCGGGTCTGTCCTCGGGTGCCGCAGGAGTGCCCGTCCCGAGTCGAGAGCACGGTTTGCGCCGGGTGGCCACCATTCGAGGGCGGGGACGCACGGTTCCCTCTCTGTGTCCCTTCGGGGGGACGGGTGGCGCCGACCGCCGCAGGCGGACAAGGACGGCCGGGGCGGGGGAAGCAAAGACGGTCGCCCTGCGACCGAGCAACAAGGCGGACCACCTCGCAGTTGGGCCTCTCGGCATCCCACCCCGCCTCGCAGAGCCGAGGCACCCCTCCCAACGGGGAGGGGAAAGAACCGGGCGGGTGGCCGTCCACCCCGGCTTAGCGTTTGGCGAGGAGGGCTCCGTAGACGAAGTCGAGGGGGCCCATCCGCCACACGTCTACCAGGTCGAGCGGGCCGTGAGCGAACATCACCTCGGGCTGGGGGAGCTTGCCGAGGCTCTCGCCCAGGTAGCGATACTCCTCGGGATTGCCCACCAGCCGGCCGACCGCACCGAGGACGACCTTGCTGCCCGCCCTGTGGAGCGCGGCGGCGGTGGTGTTGGTGGAGCGCCCCAGGTCGACGATCCCCGCCATCCCACCTGGGCGGAGGACTCTGGCCAACTCGGCCAGGGTGTCGGGCACCGAGTCGAGGTTGCGGAACACGTACGCCGAGAAGACAGCGTCGAAGGCGCTGTCGATGAACGGGAGCCGCTCCCCGACCCCGACCACCCGCATGTGGGCAGGGTTGAGCCGGAGCATCTCGGGTGAGGGGTCGAGGGCGACCACGTCCTGCAGCCCGAGGTCGACGTTGGCGGCACCGGTCCCTGCCCCCAGGTCGAGTATGCGTCCCGGGGGGAGCTTGGCGATGGCGGAGCGCCGCCATGCCCGGTCACGGCCGAGCGAGAGAACCCGATTGATCCGGTCGTAGCCGTCTGCGATGTCGGTGAAGACCCTGCCGTTGGACACGGCGCCTCAACCGCCGATGCCGGCGAAGCCGGCGTACGGCTCAAGGGCTTCGGGCACGGCGATGGTGCCGTCGGGTTGCTGGTAGTTCTCGATGATGGCGATGAGCCAGCGGGCAACCGCCACCGCGGTCCCGTTGAGGGTGTGCACCAGCTTGTTCCCGCCGTCGTCGCGGTACCGGATCTTGAGCCTCCTCGCCTGGAAGTCGGTGGTGTTGGAGGTCGAGGTGATCTCCCGGTAGCGCGCCTGTCCGGGGAACCAGGCCTCGATGTCGTATTTCATGGCGGCGGGACCGCCCAGGTCACCCGCAGCGATGTTGACCACCCGGTACGGGATCCCGAGCGCCTGGACCAGCTCTTCCTGACGGGCGAGCAGGAAGTCGTGCTCCTCGACCGAGTGGTCGGGGTGGCAGAAGCTGAACATCTCGACCTTGTCGAATTGGTGGACGCGGAAGATGCCGCTGGTGTCCCTTCCGTAGGTGCCCGACTCGCGCCGAAAGCAGGTCGAGAAGCCGGCGTAGCGCAACGGCAGCGCCTCACCGTCGAGGATCTCGTCGCCGTGCATCGCCGCCAGCGAGACCTCCGAGGTCCCCACCAGGAACAGGTCGTCGGCGGCGGTGGCATACACCTGGTCGCGGTCGCCGGGGAAGAACCCGGTCCCGTACAGGGCCTGCTCGCGCACCAGGACCGGGGGAACAACGGGGATGAACCCGTGGGGCTGGAGCCGGTCGAGGGCCCAGCGCACCAGGGCGAACTCGAGCAGCACCAGCGGGCCGAGCAGGTAGCCGAACCGGCTCCCCGACACCTTGGCGGCCCGTTCGATGTCGAGGATACCCAGCGCCTCCCCCAGCTCGACGTGATCGCGGTAGCCGTCGCCGGAGCGGGGCTCACCCCAGCGGCGGATCTCGAGGGCGTCCTCCTCGGTGAGCCCGTCGGCTGCCCTGGGGTCGACCAGATTGGGGAGTCGCACCCACTCCCCGTCGAAGCGGGCATCGAGGGCATCGGCCTCGGCTCGCGCCGTCTCGTAAGCCTGGGCGAGCTCGGCGGCCCTGGCCAGGGCGGCGTGGCGCTCGTCGCCTGCGGCGGTGGCGATGGTCTTGCCGAGATCCCTCTGCTCGGCGCGCAACCCCTCGGCGGTCGACCGGTGCAGGCGCCGGGCGCGGTCGAGCTCGACCAGCTCGTCGAGATCGACGTTCAGCCCGCGCCGCCGCAGCGAGTCGGCCAGCAGGTCCGGGTTGGTGCGAAGCACGGCGATGTCGATCACGGTCTGCCCTGGCCTCCCGGGGTCGGTCCGGCGACGATCATCACCTGGCCATCGCCTTCTCGACCGCTTGCTGCTCCTCGGGTGACAGCTCCTCGATACCCTGGCTGCGCACCACCTGCTTGGCGAAGAACAGGGTCTCGACCCGTCCCACCAGAACCGATATCACAAGCCCGTTGCCCATCTGGTCGACCAAGGCGATCGACCGGGACATCTGGCCGGCGATGTTGCTGAAGGCGTCGTAGGTGACCACACCGACGCACGACAGGCTGTGCGGGATCTCGTTCTCCACCACGGTCACCCTGGGGACTAGCCCGGCCACGGTCTGCTCGACCGTCTCCAGGTCGGTGTCGATCTCGCCGAGCAGCGCCACCACGTCGCCGTCCTTGGGCACCGCCGCCATCCGGCGGGTCAGCGACCGAACCTGGGCGGCCAAACCGGCGGCGGCGAGGAGGGCGATGACGGCGACCGCCAGGGCTGCTTCGGTCATGCGGCGTTGGTGGCGAAGACGACCTCCCAGACGTTGTCGTCGGTCGAGTCGTCGTTGCGGATCGATGCCGTGATGGTCAAGGTGTAGAGCGTCTCCGGTTCCAGGGGAATGCCCAGCACCTCGATGGTCTCTGCCCCACCTGGTGCCAGCGACGGGATGATACGTTGCTCGGTGAAGGGGTCGACCGTCTCGCCCTCCAGGGTCAGCTCGACCATGACCTCATCGGCGGCGACGTTGCCCTGGTTGGTCACCACCGCGGTGACGTCGAGCAGGTCGGAGAAGGGCATCACCAGCGCACTCCCCACGGTGCCGGTCGGCTCGGGCCGGGTGTTGGCGGTGACGGCGACATCGCGCCGCTCGTCGAGGTCGGGGGCGACCACGAGACGATCGATCAGCAGCTGGATGTCGGTGGGTACCCCGGTGACGAACGCCACCTCTGGGAAGGCGGGCGGATCGAAGTCCTCGTCGAGGGCGGGGACGGCGCCGAGGAACTGGGCGTAGGCGGCGTCGCCGACCGCAAGGGAGACAGCGGCATCCCGGATCAACTCGGTGGTGTCGATGCTTCCCTCGGCGTCGATGGCCTCGAGGACGGTGTGGTCGAGGGCGGCGAGACCGTCCCTCCACGTGGCGGTGGCGGTCCCCAGGAAGCCGTGCAGCGGGGCGGCGGCCCTGGTGACATCGGCGGTTACGATCCGGATGTGGAGCTCCTCGGAATCGACCCGCATCCGCTCGACCAGCTCCAGGATGTTTGAGCGGTCGAGATCCCTCAACCCGGCGAACATCCCCTGGAGCGACTCGGCGATCGCCGCCTCGCCGCGGGCCACCTCGTCGGCCAAGGCCAGGTACTCGGCCGTCTGGCGCCGCTCGCTGCGGTAGCTCACCCCGAGCGCGATGGCGCCGAGGACCACAGCGATGCTGAGGAAGATGGCGAGGCGACGACGGCGACGCTGTCTACGGACCAGCGCCAGGGAAGAGGTGGTCATGTCGTTCTCTGTGGGCGAGGAGGGACTTGAACCCTCACGAGTGTTACCTCACAGGAACCTGAATCCTGCGCGTCTGCCAATTCCGCCACTCGCCCCGGAATGGCCCGGGATGGTACCACGAGCGGTGTCCCCACCCTCCTGGGGGGTTCCCGATCGGCCACCGGCCGTACAATCCCGGGTCGTGGGACTTGCACGCAAGCTCGAGACCCGGCTCGAACAGCTCGTAGACGGACTTTCGGCCGCCATCTTCCGCGGGGGCATCCACCCGGTGGACCTGGCCGGCCGTGTGGTACGGCAGGCCGACCTGTCGGTGTTCGAGGGCGAGCTGGGGCTGGAGATCCCCAACGACTTCACGCTGCGGATGCACCCCGACGACCTGGCCGTCGCCATCGACATCGACGCCTTGGAGGCCGAGCTCACCCACGCCCTTGTCCACACCGCCGCCGAACGGGGTTGGCGTACCGGGGGGCCTCCCTCCGTGACCGTGGTCACCGACGCCGGGGTGGCTGCGGGGGTACCCCAATGCGAAACGACCTCGGCGCCGGGGCGGCTCACCCCGTGGGGATGGCTGATCGCGGTCCGTGGCTCGGAGTTCCACGAGCTGGGGGACAACCGCATCACGGTGGGGCGGGGCACCGACAGCGACGTGGTGATCAGCGACCCGGAAACCTCGCGGCGGCATGCCAGGATCATCCGCCGCGCCGGTCAGATCTGGGTCGCCGACGCCGGCTCCGCCAATGGGACCCTGGTCAACGGGGTCAGGGTGGGACGCCAACCCCACGAGGTGAAGGCAGGGGACCACATCGTGTTCGGCAGCGCCGGCTTCTCGTTGCGGATGGCCTGAACACCATGCCCGCCCTCATCCTCAACCTGCTCAAGCTGATCTTCCTCGCCTTCGTCTACCTGTTCCTCTGGCAGATCGGACGGTCCATCGGCGCCCACATCGGGCCCGCCCCCTCGTCCCGGCCCAGCCGCAACCTCACCGAGCTGGTGGCGGTGCGGTCGGCGACGCTGAGCGGGCTGCGCTTCCCACTCGGTTCGGGGATAACCATCGGACGCAGCGGCGACGCAGACGTGGTGATCGACGACCCGTACGCCTCCGAGTTTCACCTGAGGATCGCGGTGCAGAACGACGCCGCCGTCCTCTCCGACCTGGGCAGCACCAACGGGACCTACCTCAACGGCAGAAGGGTTACCGTTCCCACCCGTCTCGGCAAGGGGGATTCCATCCAGATCGGCAATACCATCCTCGAGGTCAGATGAGGTACACCTGGGTCATCGACAGCCACGTCGGGATGGTGCGCTCGGAGAACGAGGATGCCTTCTTCCCGGAGGCGGATGACGCCGCCGACGGTCCGGTGGTGATCGCCGTTGCCGACGGCATGGGTGGCGCCGCCGCCGGTGAGGTGGCGAGCCGTCTCGCCATCGCCGCCTCGACCGGCGACGAGGCGAACGACGACGACGCCCTGGAGCGGGTGCAGCGGGCCAACCGGGCCGTGGTCGAGGCGGCCGGGGCCGAGCCGGCGTACACCGGGATGGGGACGACGCTCACCCTGGCGATCTTCGACGCAGACGGTCTGCTGCACATCGGCCACGTGGGCGATTCCCGGGCGTACCTCGTCCGCGCCGGGGAGCTGCGCCGGCTCACCAGTGATGACACCGTTGTCGAGGAGCTGGTCGTCGCCGGGCTTCTCTCCGAGGACGAGGCCCGGATCCATCCCCGCCGTCATCTGATCACCCAGTCGCTGGGCATGCCAGACATTACCATCCAGCTGATCGAGGAGCGGCTCGGCGACGGGAACCGGGTGCTGCTGTGCAGCGACGGCCTCACCTCGATGATCGACGACGAGGCCATCCGCACCGTGATGGTGCACGCCGAGACCCCGGCCGATGCGGCCTGGCTGCTGATCGACGCCGCCAACGCCGCCGGTGGGCACGACAACACCACCGTGGCCGTGGTGGACATCGCACCGTGACCCGCAACGCCGAGGCGTCGCTGCTCCTGGCGGCGTCGGTCCTGGCGGCGCTCGGGGTCGCCCTGGCCAACTTCGCCAAGGGGTCCGGGCTCGACGCCCAGGTGGCCCTCACCTTCCTGGTGTTCATGCTCGCCTTCGGCGGGATCCATCTCGCCTTGCGCCGCTGGGCGGCTTCCGCCAACCCCTACCTGTTCCCACTGGCGGCGTTCCTGGCGGCGATCGGGTTCATCGCCGTTTACCGGCTCGATCCCGAGTTGGCCGCCCTGCAGCGGTGGTCGCTGCTGGTGGCGGGCGGGGTGGCCTCGTTCGTGATGTTCCTGCTGCGCAACGAGGGCGTGGCCATGCTCCGCCGCTACCGCTACGTGTTCCTGCTGACCGCGGTGGGGCTGCTGCTGCTCCCCCTGCTCCCCGATGGTTTCCCCATCCACGGCGCCGAGGTGTTCGGATCCAGGCTGTGGGTGAGGATCGAGCTGCCGCTCGGAGCCAGGACCCTCAGCTTCCAGCCCGGCGAGATCGCCAAGGTGCTGCTCACCGTCTTCCTGGCGTCGTACCTGGCCGACCGCTACCTGGTGATGGCCTCCACCGACCGCAAGCTGGGGCCGGTCACCCTGCCCGACCCCCGCCAGCTCTTCCCGGTGCTGCTGGCGGGCGCCGCCGCCTTCCTGGTCCTGATCTACCAACGCGATCTGGGCGCCTCGCTGCTGCTGTTCGGGCTGTTCATCGGAATGATGTACCTGGCCACCGGCAAGGGGATCTACCTGTTCGCCGGCGGTGTCTTCGTCGGGGTGGCCGGGTACTTCGCCTACCGGCTCTTCGACCACGTGCAACGCCGGGTGGAGGCGTGGCTGCGCCCGTTCGATGACTTCGCCGACACCGGGTACCAGATCGCCCAGAGCCTGTTCGCCCTCGGCAGCGGCAGCCTCACCGGCTCCGGGATCGGGATGGGCCGACCTGATCTCATCCCGGCGGCTGCCACCGACTTCGTGTTCGCCGCCGTCGGCGAGGAGATGGGATTCGCCGGCTCGGTGGCGGTCATCGCCGGCTACGCCCTGCTGGTCGCCGCCGGTTTCGGGATCGCCCTGCGCGCCCGGGACGTCTTCCGCAAGTTCCTCGCCGCCGGGCTCACCCTGGTGCTGGGGATGCAGGCGGTGCTGATCATCGCCGGAGTGGTACGGCTGTTACCGGTCACCGGGATCACGCTGCCATTCATGTCGTACGGTGGCTCGTCGCTCGTCGCCAACATGGCGATGGTGGCGCTGCTCGCCCGGATCTCCCACGGGGAGCGGACATGACCCCGCCAAACGGTGGACAGCCGTGAACGGGCCGATCAGACGGCTGGCGCTTGCCCTGTTCCTGGCGATGACGCTCCTGGTGGGCATGGTCACCTGGATCCAGGTGATCGACAGCACCCGCTATCGCGACGACCCCCGCAATGCCAGGGTGGTGGCGGCGAGGATCGGGAGGGAGCGGGGCACCATCATCAGCGCAGACGGCGTGGTGGTGGCCCAGTCGCTCCCCGACCCCGCCGACCGCACCGTGTTCCGCCGGTCGTACCCGCAGAGCAACCTCTACGCCCACGTCGTCGGCTACTCCACCGTGCTATTCGGCAACACCGGGCTGGAGGCGAGCCGGTCGTCCGATCTGGTGTCCGACCGCGACTCGACCATCTCCGGGGTGATCAACGCCCTGCTCGGCGGCGACCTGCGTCCCATGGGTCTGCGCCTCACCATCGACAACGACCTGCAGACGACGGCGGCGGAGGCTCTCGGCTCGCAGCGGGGTGCGGTGGTGGCGGTCGACCCGCGTAACGGGGCGATCCTGGCGATGGTGTCCTACCCCTCGTTCGACCCCAACCGGCTGATCGGGACCGACGCCGCCGCCGCCGGCGAAGCCCTCGAGGACAACCGGGCGCAGCCGCTGCTCAACCGGGCGGCGCAGACCACCTACAACCCCGGCTCGACGTTCAAGACCATCGTCACCGCCGCCGCCCTGGAGACCGGGCTGGCCGGCTCGGCGACCACGTTCCCCGACCCGGTCGCCGTCGATCTGCCCGGCTCCACCGCCACCATCTCGAACTTCAGCGGGGGACCGTGTACCGACGGCGACGAGGTGAGCCTGGCGACGGCGTTCACCCTGTCCTGCAACACCACGTTCGCCCAGATGGGGATGCAGCTGGGAGTCGAGGCCGTCGTGGAGCAGGCCCAGGCGTTTGGGTTCAACGCCGACCTGGACTCGGAGATGCCGTCCATCGGCTCGGTCATCCCATCGGCCGACGAGTTCGACGGCGACCTCGCCGCCCTCGCCCAGACATCAATCGGCGAGCGCGACGTGCGGGCGACGCCGCTGCAGATGGCGCTGGTGGCGGGCGCCGTCGCCAACGGAGGGCTGGTGATGGCCCCGTACGTCGTCGCCGAGGTGTTCAACGCAGACGGCGAGGTGGTCGAGGTCACCGAGCCCCGGATCCTGCACACGGCGATGAGCCCGGCCACCGCCCAGACCCTCGCCGAGTTGATGGAGCAGGTGGTCACCGGGGGGACCGGCACCAGGGCCGCCGTCCCCGGGGTACGGATCGGTGGCAAGACCGGGACCGCCGAGGTCCCGAACCGTCCACCCCACTCGTGGTTCATCGGGTTCGGTACCGTCGACGCCGAACCGAACGAGCCCCAGATCGCCATCGCCGTCCTGGTCGAGTCCAGCGACGCCACCGGCCAGGACGCCACCGGGGGGACCGTCGCCGCCCCCATCGCCCAGCAGGTCCTCGCCGAGTTCTTCTCCAACTGAGCAGAACCCGACCGCGTTTTTCTTAGGATGGTTTCGCGTCACCAGAGACGCGATCGGGTCCTAAGAAACGGGTGGTGTGGGTCTCCGAGAAGCCTGATTCACATGGGTTACCGGTACCATGATCCCCCGTGACCGAAACCCGAGTGCTTTCGGGCCGCTATCGCATCAGCCGTCATCTCGCCCGAGGTGGGATGGGCGACGTCTTCGAGGCCGAGGACACGCTGCTGGGACGCAAGGTGGCCGTCAAGGTCCTCCACGAGCAGTTCGCCCGTGACGAGGCATTCGTGGCGCGTTTCCGCCGCGAGGCCCAGGCGGCGGCGAACCTCAACCATCCCAACATCGTCGCCATCTATGACTGGGGACAGCAGGGCGGCACCTACTTCATGGTGATGGAGCTGATCGACGGCCGCACCCTCCGCGAGATCCGGCGCACCGAGGGGGCGCTGCTGCCCCGACGCGCCGCCGAGATCGCCGCCGAGGCGGCGGCGGCGCTGACCGTCGCCCACGACAATGGGGTCTTCCACCGCGACATCAAGCCGGGGAACATCATGGTGACCCCGGGTGGCAGCGTGAAGGTCACCGACTTCGGCATCGCCAGGGCCCTCGACGACTCCGAGGAGCTGACCAAGGCGGGAGCCGTCATCGGTACCGCCAGCTACTTCAGCCCCGAGCAGGCGCAGGGTCTGTCCGCCGACGGCCGCTCCGACGTGTACTCGCTCGGGGTGGTGCTGTACGAGCTGCTCTGCGGGCGTCCGCCGTTCCAAGGAGACAGCCCGGTGGCGGTCGCCTACCAGCATGTGTCGGAGTGGGCGCCGCCCATGTCCACCTTCAACCCCGACGTGCCGGGGGCGCTGGAGACGATCGTCGACCGGGCGATGGAGAAGGATCCGAACGCCCGGTACCAGACCGCCGCCGAGATGCGCTACGACCTGCTCCGCTTCCTCCGCGGCACGACCACCGCCCCCACCCGGCAGACGGAGAGCGCCACCAGGGTTATCGCCGCTCCGCCGCCGGTCGCCCCTCCCGCACCGACGGCGGTACCCGACGAGACCGCCCGCCACATGGCGGTGGCACCGGCCCAGGAGGCGTCGGGTCGGGGCGGGTTCATCGCCGGGATCATCGGCCTGATCCTGCTACTTCTCGCCGGTGTCGTCATCCTGTGGTCGCTGCTCATGGGGGGCGACCCCGATCTGGTGGCCATCCCCGCGCTACGCAACCAGTCCCCG
>JBPCMS010000082.1:0-5796 GCA_051002015.1 Acidimicrobiia bacterium | reverse complement strand
CGCCGCCTACGAGAAACGCAGCGTCGCGGTCAGCTCGAACCTTCACCCCAGCGGCTTCGACGAGATCATGCCCAAAACCCTCGCCAGCGCCACCGTCGACCGGCTCATCCACAACGCACACCTCTGCGCCACCACCGGTGCCAGCGTCCGGCTCGCCCAAGCCACCACCGGTAAGGGGGTGACGCCCCTGACCTGACCACACCCAACTGCAGAACTGGTGGCCGTCACCGCGCGGAACTCGTGGCCATCACCGCGCAGTTCTCATGACCGCCACCGCGCGGAACCTGCTGACCCTTGACAGAAGAGTTGCGCCACCAGATCGAGGCGGCTCCACTCGACCGGGTTGTCGAGGAGTATGTGCGGCAACGCCTCGCCGACGACGCCCCTATGTGGCGACGGCGCTGTTCGACGGGTGACAGCCTTCGACTTCGACCGGTCGTATCAACGTAGACTTGTAGGTTCTGGGAACGCCGGCTCTGGCCCCACAATGAGGCGTGTCGAGGGTCCGGCGCTGACAGGCTGACCACACACTGACCACGAACATGGCGGCATCACCTCGTACGGGCCGACACGCACCGTCAAGTCCGAACCCGAGAACCCTTGCAGCGCAACGCCTCTGGCACCCGACGACACGAGCCGTCACCACCCCGACCTGACTACGGATCAGACGGCTGAACAGGACATGGCCACACGCGATCCCCTCGACGCCGCGATGCCTCGCCTGACAAGTGTTAGCTCCAGGCTGTCGATTGGCCGGATGCCGATGGTCCACGAGCAGGGGCCGGACCCTGGCACGAAGGAGGTGAGAGTCATTCTCGGGGCGCGCTGGGGGCGCGTCAGAATGAGAAGGGGTGTGATTGACCGCGAACGAATGCGAGATGTCGAGCAGCCAGAAACCGTTGAGCCGCAAGGCATTGCGACGATAGCCGTTGGTGTGTACGTGATCGGCGAATCGGGGCGCATCAATCTTGAAAACTGCCGGGCCCCCAGCGGGTCCCGTGGGTTCGAATCCCACTCCCTCCGCTGCACCCGGTGTCAGTGCCGGGTTGTGGCGATGCGGCGGGCGGCGCGGCGGGTCATCGTCTGCACCACCGGGGCGTGGAGGAGCCGTACCGGGGCGAAGTACAGCCGGCCCCGGATTCCGTGGAGCCGCACCGCCGTCGTCACCCTGACCAGCCCACCTCCCGCATCGACACCGACCGCCACCCGGAAGTCGAGGTGGCGGTCATCGGTGGCGATCAATGCCTCCTCGCCCACCGCCTCGGAGACGGCGAACACCGAAGGACCGGCCCGCCGCACTCCGATCAGCCCGACCAGCGCCTGGCGCAGGGCGAGCAGCGCACGCACCCACCCCGGGGCGTCGGAGCCGGAGAAGATCGCCCGTGCCCACACCGTCGGATCGGTCGGAGCGCCCGGCGGTAGTGGGACGACGACCACGTCGGCGAAGTCGGGAACCGGGATGTCCCGGAAGGCGAGCGAGACGAAGCTGGGATCGCCGCTGGTGGTGGTCGGATCGGCGGTGACGTCACCATCCGCCAAAGGGCGGAACGACCGGCGGAGGTCGACGACGTGCCCGTCGACATCCACGAAGGCGAGCGGTGCGTAGTGATGGATCGGGCCGTCCGGCGACCGCGGCTGCAGCACGCCCTCCTCCTCTGGCCAGTCGATGATGCCGACACCAGGCCGGGCGGGGAACTGCCAGTAGTCGCCGGTGCGGTAGTCGGCGCCGCTGAAACGGACCACGATCCCATCCTCGAGCTCGCACCTGTCTGCGCCCACCTGCAGCGGCCCACCGTCCCAGCGCCGCAGGGCGAAGGCGGCGCCGAGATCGACGGGATCGGTGAGGACGACCGCATCCTCGGCCGTCTCCTCGAGCCGGATCAGCGGTCCGGGACCGGGCTGAGCCGTGGGGGAGGCCTCCACCTCGACGAGGTCGCCCACCTCGAACCCGCTCGCCTCGGATCCGCCGGCCGACGGCGCCAGCTCCACCCGCCGTCCCTCGAAGCCCGTGATCCGGCGGGCCACCGAGGCGTTCTGGCGTGACCACTTCATCGTGGCCGTCCCGAGGTCGCCCCCATCGTGGATCTCGACCCGGTAGAGCCGGTTCTCCATACCCGAATACCCGGAGTCCGGGGTTAGCGCAGGCTCGTGGCCCGGCCGCCGCCCCCCGCCGCTCCCGGCGAGCATCTCGACGAACCGGTCCCGGTCGGACACACCGCCCTCCAGGCTCGTCGGCGACGCCCATATGACCGATACCTGACATGCGATGTCGGTCCGAACGGTGGTGTCGGGGCCACCCAGTGCCGGGTCGCCCAGGTCGGGATCCTCGGCGGCGGTGACGAGACGCTCCCACACATCGAGGTACACCAGTCTGCCGTCGCCGTCGGCGGCGGCACCTGGTGGTACCGGATCGACCGTCACCTGCTCTCTGCCGGCGACCAGGATCCCGTCGACGTAGTACCGGCCGGGGCAGACGGTGAGGGAACCTTTCGTGCTGCGGGCGACATCGAACCCGGAGCCGGGCGGTCCGCCATGCCAGCCCACCACGTCCCCGACCACGCCGCGGATCAACTCCAGCGTGATCATCGACTGCTCGTTCCAGTCGCTGTCCAACTGCACCCGTCCCTGCTGCTGGAGGACCGCCGCATACCGATGGCCGGCCCGGAACGGCGCCCGACTGAAATCGCCCTTCACCCCGGAGACCTCCGTCGCTTGCTCCCGGGGAACGTTACGCAGCGCCCCACCGCCGTCGCGGCCAACGCAGAGAGATCCTTCCTCGGGTCCTGGGGGCCGGAGTCAGGTCACGTGCCCGGACGAGCGGAGCGGAGAACCGGAGACACCATGGCCAAGCAGCGCAACCGGCGGGGCTGACATCCGCATCGGGCGTCACGAGTCCGCCGGCTGCTCCTCCATGTAGTACTCGGTGAGTTCGGCGCAGCGGCCGTCGCTGGCGAAACGCAGCAGGAAGCAGTTGTGGAAGGTCCGCTCCGGGCCGTCGTCGGTTGCCAGATACCGGCTGTACCCGACCGCAACGGCCCGATCCCCGTCCACGGCATAGACCTCGTAGGCGGCCTCCCAGCTATCGGGCTGGTCCGGCTGCTCCAGCCACTCGGCGGCGATGGCGGCCCGCCCCAACTCGGCCCGGGCATCACCCCCATACGGCTGGTTGCGGTACACCGCACCCTCGGTGAACAGGGCCTTGATGGGTTCCGCCTGGTTGAGGCGCCACGCTGTCAGGTAATCGTCGAGCCAGCGCTGCACGTCGCTGCGATCCATACCGGTCACGATACACGATTTTCTTAGGACCCGAACGCGTCGTCAGCAACGCGTTCCGATCCTAAGAACCGGGGCTTCCCGGGCGATCCTCAGTCGAGGAGCCTGTGCTCCATGGCGAAGACGGCGGCCGCGGCGCGCGAGGAGACCCCGATCTTCGTGTACAGGTTCTCGACGTGGCGCCCGACCGTCTTCGCCGAGATGTACAGGCGTTCGGCCACGTCGCGGTTCGACCGGCCCCGGGCGATCAGCCGGAGCACCTCGACCTCTCGGTCGGTGAGATCGGCCGGCCAACGGGGGGATGGGGGGGCCACCCGCTGGCCGCCGGCGGCGAGCACACAGGTGACGGCGTCCGCATCGAGGCCGGATGCGGTGTTCGCTTCGAGCATGCGGGCGGCATCGTCTGCCGTGAATGCAGACCGGTGCGGCCGGTCGGCGGTCAGGGCGGCGAACACGTCCGCCGCCGCCATGATCCGATCGCTGAGCGACAGGGCCTCGGCACGGAGCGACCGGTGGTACCCGGACCCATCGGCGCGCTCGTGGTGCGACGACGCCGGCTTGACGAGGGAGGCCAGCGGACGGCACGGGGCGAGGATCCGCTCTGAAGTAGGCGTGGAGCCGCACCCGTTCCCGCTCCGGAGTGGTGAGGGGACCCGGCTTGTCCCAGATCCCGTTCTCGATGGCGACCCGGCCGAGGTCGTGAACAAGCCCCGCCCGCCGAAGATCTTCGCAGGCGGCGGCGTCGAGTCCGGCGTGGCGGCCCGCCTCCTCGGCGAGCGAGGCGACCCTGCGGGAGTGGCCGCGGATCCAGGGCGATTTGAGGTCGGCGAAATCGGCGAAGGAGGTGAGCACCGCATCGAGCGTGTCCGACCCGACGGTGGTCACCGGTTCCGGCTCGGCCGCCAGGGCGGTCTCCCACTCGTCTGCTTGGTCGAGATCGATGCGCACGTCGGATCCCACCCGCTCGAAGGCTTGGACCACCGAGGGGTCGTACGCTCGGCCCGTTCGCTCGCCCATCCACTCCCCGGGGTCGTCGCCCAGCATGGTTGCGAGGTCGGCGTCCCGAGCCACCGCGACGACGCGTACCGCCAGGGGGATCTCGTCGCCCTCGAGCCCGGCGGGGTACCCCTTTCCGTCCCAGCGCTCGTAGGCATGGGCGAGGGCGTCGACCACCGACGGCTCCAGACCGGCGCGTCCGGCCAGCATGGCGGCGACCTCGCAGTGCGTGGACAGCGACCGTTCGTCGCCCTTCGGATCGGCGAGCCCACGAGCAACCAGCAGGAGGCGCCGCATCCGGGGCTGGCCGGCACCGACCCGGCGCACGAACCGTCCCATCATCTCCCGACCCGAGCCCATGAAGAC
The DNA here is from genome assembly GCA_051002015.1 of Acidimicrobiia bacterium. Lineage (GTDB taxonomy): Bacteria > Actinomycetota > Acidimicrobiia > Spongiisociales > UBA5794 > JACDBE01. The sequence goes on along the minus strand of JBPCMS010000082.1, from coordinate 1,161 downwards.
CGGAGCCATCGCGGCGAGAAAGCCTATGTCGTCACCACCGACCATGGCGGCGGTCTCCGCCGAGTCGGACGTGCAACCCAGGAAGCGGAGAAGCGCAAACTGATGGACGGTGCGGACCTCGTCGGCACCGCACCCCATCTCCTCGGCGATGGCGGTGGCGATCGTGCAGGTGCGCAGGGCGTGGCCGAGGGGCTGACCGGTCCCGAGATCCGTGGCAAGCGACACCGAGGCGAGGAGCTCGACCAAACGGAGCGGATGGGACGGCGTGCGGTTGTCCGGGCCGACCATGAATCGAAACGCTATCCCACTTGAGCTGTGAGGTCCAGACCACCACATCGGCTCCGACCAGCCGAACGAGCCGTACGGGCCCCACAGCGCGATTTTCTTAGGACCGAAACGCGTAGTGAGCGACGCGTTCCGGTCCTAAGAAGCGGGTCTTCCGGGCGTCCCCTGGTCTTCGCCCGCCCTGGCCATGCCGCGGAACCGAGCGATTCAGGCCCTGGGGTCGTTACACGACTGTGACCCGGTGGTGATGAGCCGGTGAAGCCCCGAGGTCATCCTGCAGGCATGAAGAGTCGACCGAAAGGACCCGCCATGCGGCGCTTCGGACTGATCATCACCGCTTTCGCCCTCCTGGTGATAGGGTGCGGTGGCGGCACCACGATCGGGGACACGACCACCATCCCTCCGGCCGCCGCCACCACCACCGCCCCGGCCCCGACCACCACGACCGCGGCCCCGGCGCCGACCACGACCGCGGCCCCGGCACCGACCACGACGGCGGTTCCGCCGCCGACCACCACCGCCCCGGTTGCGCCGGACACCACCGCACCCCGGGAACCGCTCGACCTTGCGGTGTACCTGTACATCGACGAGGCGGGTCACCCCACCCGCAGCGGGCCCTTCCTGGTCCCGGTGCACCGTCGGATTCCGTACACCACGGCGACGGCCAAGGTCGCTCTCGAGGCCCTGCTCGCCGCCCCCAACACCGACGAGGCCAGCTCGGTGCCGGCGCTGTCGACCCAGATCCCCGCTGACACGACCCTGCGGGGCGTCACCGTCGATGACGGGGTGGCCACGGTCGACCTGTCCGGCGAGTTCGAGGCCGACGACGACTCGGCGGCGGTGGCGATGCGGATCGCCCAGGTGGTCTTCACCGTG
>JBPCMS010000081.1:0-58290 GCA_051002015.1 Acidimicrobiia bacterium | reverse complement strand
CACCAGCTTGTTTGTTGTGAACGCGGGGGTTTTTGTTGTGTCCGGGCCGCCCTCGTCTCCACCCCCACGGGTGGCGCCGCCGAGGCTGAGGACGAGCGCGATGAGCAGGAGGCGTAGTGGTCTCACGAGGTCGGCGAGTGTATACGGCGCCGGGCGGTACGGGACTTCGGTATGGTCCGCCGATGTCGATCGGCGGCGGCGAGCACACCGGGGCGCCCTGACCGTGTCGTGGATCCTCCCCACCCCCGAGGGGCGCCGCGCCTACTGGGACGACCGGTTCGGCGGTGACCGGACCGTCTTCGGGCAGGAGCCCAACCGGTTCGTCGCCGAGTACCTCGCCGGGTTGGCTCCGTGCTCGGTGCTCGATCTTGGCGCCGGCCAGGGCCGCAACGCGGTGTGGCTGGCCACGCAGGGCCACCGGGTGACTGCCGTCGATCTGTCCCCGATCGCCGGCGAGCAGACCCGCGCCGCCGCCACCGCCGCCGGCGTCGAGGTGGAGACCGTGACCGCCGATCTCACCACATGGGCTCCGCCCGGTAATGCTTTCGACCTGGTGCTGCTGTCGTACCTGCAGCTGGTCCCCGAACAGCGCGCCGTCGTCCACGCCGCCGCCGCCTCCGCAGTAGCCCCCGGCGGGATGGTGTTCCTGATCGCCCATCATGCCGACAACCTGGAGCACGGGATCGGCGGGCCCCAGATCCCCGACGTGCTGTTCGTCGAGGCCGATCTCGCCGCCGACTTCTCCGCCTTCGACATCGAGAGGCTTGGTCCGGTGCGGCGCCCGGTCGCCGTCGAGGGCGGGACGGTCGATGCCATCGACATCGTGATGATCGCCCGGCGCCCCGCCGAGCGACCCCGCTCCTCCGAACTCAAGCGGATTGGTACTCGCCAGGGGTACGCAGAACCTTAGGTTGGCCGGCACGGTCCACCCAGCTTCCGAACTCAAGCGGATTGGTACTCGCCAGGGGTACGCAGAACCTGAGGTTCGACAAAAACTGGCGCCGCTCGCCGAACTTCAGCGGATCGCGTGTCGTGGCGACACCCGGGAACCTTAGGTTGGCCGGAACCAGGACCTACTTCCGGCGCCGCCGGTACCGGCCCACCACCCGCCACCGCACTGCTTCCACCGGCACCGGTCCGGTGGTGGGCGAGTCGCCCGACGACAGGGGGCGGTTGTCGCCGATCACGAACACGTGGCCTGCGGGTACCGGCCATTCCCCGTCGGCCGTGGCCGGTCCGTGCCCCCATCGATCCGCTGCCTCGTCCCGGTCGACGAGGAGCCGGCCCCCGGTGATCGCCACCGTCTCGCCCGCCAGCCCCACCACCCGCTTCACCAGCTCGAGCCCAGGCAGGTGCGGGCCGGTGAGGATGACCACGTCGCCCCGCCGCGGTGCCCGCCGCATCGCCACCGTCATCACGTAGTCGCCCGGCCGGAGACCGGGCTCCATCGAACGCTCGGCGATCTCGTAGCGGCGGAGCCGTGAGGTCAGCACCACCGCCGGGCCGAGCAGCCCTGCGGTCAGCAACACTCGCCGCCTGGTCATCCCGGTGGCCATCCGGCGAGTGTACGGCGGGGTCGGGTGGGGTATGGTCCCCCGACGCACCGAGGAGGTCCCGAACCATGGGTCTGTTCCAACCAAGCCGTGTCGCCCACGCCCACTGCGATCTGTTCTGCGGGGTGTACGACCCTGCCCAGGCAAAGATCGAAGCGATGTCCGTGTTCAAGGCGGCCGAGAAGTACCAGGCATCGGACGACGACGTGTTCCGGGCCAGGGCGATCGCCATCAAGGAGGAGCGGGCCGAGCTGGTCAAGCACCACCTCTCGGTGCTGTGGACCGACTTCTTCACCGCCGAGCACCGCAAGCAGTTCGCCCAACTCGACGACCTGTTCTGGCGGGCGATCCTCCAGGCGGGCAACGCCAAGAAGTCGGTCGACCCGGCCGATGGGCAGAAGCTGCTCGATCTGATCGACGAGATCGCCGACATCTTCTGGCAGACCGCCAAGGCAAAGGACGCCGGGGTCTACCCGCCCTCGATCTGAGCTGAGGGGCAGCGCACCCGCCGACCCGGTCGGGGTACCACGTCAATCGACCGAGATGGCCGGTGCCCGCCCGAAGCGGTCGTGGAGCAGGCCGCCCAGGGCCAGCCCGACGGTGGCGAAAGCGGCCGCGCCGACCAGCACGGCGATGACCCCTGCCCACCACCCGTGCCCGAGGCCGCGGGCAACCAGCAGGCCCATCGCATACGCCGCGGCCGAACCGGCGGCGATGAGGGGAACGCTCCGGGCGGGGCCGGCCAGCATGGTGCCCGCCCGTCCCCCGTCGCCCACCCGGCGGTACCAGGCAACCCCCAGCACCAGCGTGTACAGCGTCAGGATCAGCGACGAGGCCCCCGCCACCCCGTCGAGCCCGTACCGCCCCTGGAGGGCCAGGTAGAGGGGAACGGCGACCACCGAAGCAACGGTGCCGATCACCACCGGGGTCCACATCTCCCTCCGGGCGTAGAACCCCCGGCTGTAGATCTGCAACGCCCCCCACGCCGGGATGGCGAGGGCGTAGAAGAACAGGGCGGATGCGGTGGCGACGGTGTCGGCGGCGGTGAACGATCCCCGCTCGAACAGCGTCCTGATCACCGGTTGGGTCAGCGCCATGGTCAGCCCGGTGGCAGCGAGCGACAACACCAGCAGGATGCGCAGCGTGCGGTCGACCGAGTCGGCCAGCGCCTTCTGTCTGCCCTCGGCGAAGAGGCGGGCGAGGAAGGGGAAGGCGGCGACCCCCGCCGCCTGACCCAGGGCGCCGACCGGGACCAGCATGGTGCGCCTGGCGTATTGGAGGTGGGTCTGGCTGGCCTCACCCACTCGGTTGCCGAACACGCTCATGAAGGTCTCGTCGAGCACCACGACCGACTGGCCGATCATCAACGGCAGGGCGATGGCGAGATACTCGAACACGGCGGGGTGGTTCCACGGCGTGCCCGGCACCCACCGCATCCCGGCCCGCCCCGCCCCCCACCACTGGAGCAGGAAGTTCCCGATGAAGGCTCCGACCAGGGCCCCCCAGATGAACCCCTCGGGAGACGGGTCGCCTCCGGTCACCACCGGGTGGAGCAGCCCGCCGCCGATGATCCCCAGGTTGTAGGCGATGGGGGCGATGGTGGGGATGACGAACCGGCCCTTGGCGTACTGGACGGCGCTGAACAGCGCCCCCACCACGAAGAAGACCTGGGCGGGGAGCACGATCCTGGTGAGCCGCACCGCCTCGGCGAGCTGTTCTGCGGAGAAGTCGGGGAAGAGCCGGCTGATCACCGCCGGCGTGAACACCCAGCCGATGGCGACCAGGGCGGTGATGGCGATGGTCAGCGGTCGGATGATCGAGGTCAACGCCCGCCATCCCCCGGCCTCGTCGTCGTCCGCCAGGTACCGGGCGAACATCGGGATGAAGGTGATCGACAGGAAGCCGCCGGCGAGCAGGTAGTTGAGGAAGTCGGGGATGCGGAAGGCGGCGACGTAGACGTCGGTGGCGCCGGAGGCGCCGAGCATGCCGGCGAACACGATGTCGCGTACCTGCCCCAGCAGGCGGGAGATCAGCACGCCGCCGGAGACGATCAGGGCGGCGATGCCCACCCTGCGCTGGATCTGTCTGGTGCCCTCGCTCACAGGGGCGGACGCTAGTGGAGCGGTCCCCTTCCGCCTCGCCGTCCCGGTCAGACGTTGTCGCGCCTGGCCAGCAGCCAGGTGGTGGCTGCGGTGCCCAGCACCACCAGCACCAGCGCCTTGACCACCGCACCACCCGCCCCCGGGGTGACGTTGGACAGGGTGAAGTCGGCGATCACCGCCCTCGCCTCGTCCGGGGCGAGCCCGGCGAATGCGCTCAACCCGATCCGCCACGGCGAGGTTGCGGACAGCCCGGGAAGGGTGCCGACCACGGCGGTCTCCCAGATGAACACGTAGGCCAGCCCGATCAGCGTTGCCCGCTCGCTGACGTAGCCGAGGGGTAGGAACAGCCCGCAGTACGAGACGACCCCGACCAGCCCGCCCACCAGCACCGGAAGGGTCCAGCCCCACCCCCCGCCCCGGAACACCATGACCAGCCCGACGGCGAAGGCGCCGAGGGCGGCAACGGCGGTGCCGGCGGTGATCGCCCCCGCCATCTTGGCGGCGGCGATCCGGCCGCGCGAGATGGGACGGAGCACGATGAAGGACAGGGTCCGCTCCCGCCGCTCGTCCCCGAGGCTCGACGAGGCCAGCACCAGAGAGAAAATGGGCACCACCAGGGTGAAGTACATCCCGGAGACCACCCCGACCGATGCCTCGGTCCGTCCTCCTTCGGTGGTCCGGGCGGTGGCGAAGATCAGCACCACTGCGGGGGCAAGGGCGAGCAGCCCGAGCCAGATGAACCGGCGCAAACCGAGCACCTGGCGCACGGTCATCGTGGTGATGGTGCGGGCGATCGTCATCGCTTGGACACCAGGTAGCGGAACACGCTCTCCAGCGAGTCGTCCTCGGGACGGAACCCGGTGAGCCTGACCCCGATGCCCTTGGCGACGGCGGGGACCTCGGTGCCCAGGATCCGCAGGCTGGTGGTCTCGACGTGGAGCCGCCCGTTCTCGATCCGCACCCCTGAGATGTCGTCGTGTCTGATCAGAGCCGAGCCCAGCTTGCGCACGTCGCTTGCGTCCACCACCACCCGGTAGGGGATGTGGGCCATGGCGGCCCTGATGGCGGCGATGTCACCGGCGGCTGCCAGCTTGCCGTCGACCATGGCGATGACCCGGTCGGTCATCCGCTCCACCTCTTGGAGGATGTGCGAGGACACGATCACGGTGCGGCCCTCGTCGCCGAGGGCGCGGAACAGCTTGATGAGGCGGGCGCGCTGCACCGGGTCGGTGCCGTTGAGCGGTTCGTCGAGCACCAGGATCAGCGGATCGTTGGCGAGGGCGGCGGCCACCTTGGCCCGCTGCCGCATCCCCTTGGAGAACTCGCCCACCTTGCGGTCGGCGTCCTCCTCCAGCTCCACCGCGGCGATGACCCGGACGGCGTCCGCATCGGGATCGGGTCGACCGGACAGCTTGGCGGCGTACCGGACCACCTCGGCGGCGGTGAAGTCGTCGTAGATGGCGCTCTCCTCGGGGACCAGCGCCATCGAGGCGTACACCCTCGGGTCCTTGCGTGGTTCCGAGCCGAGGACGGTGACGGTGCCTTCGGACGGCATCGCCAGCCCGGTGAGCATCCTCAACAGCGTGGTCTTGCCTGCGCCGTTCGGACCGAGCAGACCGGTGACCCCGGGGCCGAACGAGCAGGTGAGCCCGGAGACGGCGACCTTCTGCCCGAACCACTTGGAGACGGCGTTGATCTCAACCGTGGGCGAATCGACCAGGGCCGGGCCGTGGGCGGGGTGTCCGGCGTCGATCACATCAGGCTCCGGTAGCGGCGCCGGGGAACGACCGCGGCCAGGGCCACCAATGCCACCACCACGGCGATCGACACCCACACCTCCAGACCTGCGTCGTGCACCACCAGGATGGTCTGGGTGTCGTAGATGGCGTCGCGGACGGCGGCCGGGTGGTCGATCAGGGCAAGGGCCCCGGCGGCGGTGGTGCCGGCTTCGACCAGCCCGGCGGCGGCGCCCTGGAGCACGAACATGGCGGCGACGTAGATGCCGGAGGCGACCGAGGACCGCTTCACCAGCGCCCCCACCAGCAGGGCGGGGGCGCCGTAACCCGCCACGTAGCCGACGGTGGCGCCGACGAACTTGGGGATCTCGTCGAGGGTCGACACCAGGTTGGAGCCGAAGCCCCCCGGTTGGAGGGCGCCGAACCCGAGGTAGAGGAGAAGCTGGGGGAGCAGCATGAACCCGGCGAGCACGATGGCGAGGGCGCCGGCCCGCGCCGCCAGGTAGACCCCGGCGGTGAGGGGTCGGGAGGCGTAGACGCTGAGCACCCCCTCGGTGCGGTCGGGGATGAGCAACTCGGGCCCGGCCAGCGCCGAGAACAGGAGCACCGACACCGCGGCCAGGTCGAAGTAGCTGGCGTGGTTGGCGAAGGGGGTGTCGACCACCTCGGACATTGCGAGCTGGCTGGTGAAGAAGACCAGCCCGACGAAGACCACGGCGGGGAGCAAGGCGATGGCGAACAGCGCCCAGGGGAAGATCTTCTTGCGGATGCTGCGCCGCAGCCCGAGCACCCGGCGCACCCCGTCCTTGATGGTCGCCTTGACCGTGGCGCTCCTGCCCAGCCGGGGGCCCTCGTGCGGCTTGTAGCCCAGATCGAAGACGGCACCGCGGTCGCTCACGGCCGCTCTCCCGGGGTGAGGAAGACATCCTCGAGGGTCTGCGCCCTGGTGCCCATGCGGCGGATGCCGAAACCGGTGGCGACCACGGCGTCCCGGATGACGTCGCTGACGTCGCCGTCCGGCACCGACACGGTGAGCCGGAGACCGTCCCTGATGACGGCGGCGCCCGCCATGGCCAGCCGCTCGATCAGCGGTTCGGGATCCTCGAACACCTCGACCTCGACGGTGTCGGAGGCGAGCAGGGTGCGCAGCGGCCCCTGGCGGAGCACGCTCCCCTGTTCGAGCATCACCACCCAGTCGCAGGTGCGCTCGATGTCGGACAGCACGTGCGACGAGGTGATCACGTTGATCCCGAAGCCGCCCAGCCGGGCGATCAGGTCGAGCATCTCGTCCCGGCCGGCGGGATCGAGCCCGGCCGTCGGCTCGTCGAGCATCACCAGGTCGGGGTCGTGGACGATGGCCTGGGCCAGCTTGGCCCGCTGCTTCATCCCGGTGGAGAAGCCGCCGAGCGGTCGGAACCGCTCCTCATCGAGCCCGACCAGGGTGAGGACGTCCGAGGCGCGCTGGCGGGCGGCGCGGGGCGGGATCCCTGCCAGCTCGGCGGCGTACACCATGAAGTCGGCGGCGGTTTGGGCCACCGGCAGGCAGTCGAGCTCCGGCATGTAGCCGACCCGGGAGCGCACCGCGATCGGATCGTGGTGGGGGCTGTCGCCGAAGACGGTTGCGGTGCCGACGGTTGGGTGGAGGATCCCGAGCAGGATCCGGATCAGCGTCGTCTTCCCGGCGCCGTTGGCTCCTACAAGTCCGATCCTTCCCTCGGGGATGGTGACCGATACGTGATGCAGGGCGACGTGGTCGCCATAGGCGTGGCCGAGATCCTCGGTGACGATGACGTCGCTCACCGGCGCAACCCTAGAGGGACCGGTGAGGCAGGCTGTGCGGGTGGCACCGACGCGACGGGAGCCGTTCCGCGTGCTCGAAGTGGGCACGACGGATCTTGGCGCGGTGGACGTGCTCAGATCACGGACAAGGTCCGAAGACTGGTGAACTCCCTTTGGGACCTGGACGTCGAGCGCCGGATCGGAGGTGATCGCTTCCGGCCCGCCGGATCGCCTACTCACGCGGTGAGATCGTCGGCTCCAACCTCGGGACGAGCGGTGCGGGTGGAGCGAGCTCGCCGTGATCGTCCGGTTGGAGGGCGGCCGCTAATGCCGAGCCCAATCCCGGAAGCAGTGGGGCGAGGAAGGTCGAAAGCTGTCGCAGCCGGCCGAGGAGCTCGGCGAGGCAGGTATCGAGGACCTTGCCGGCAGCTGGATCGCCGGCTCGTTCCGCTTTGGCGAGTGCCCAGGGAGCGGTTGCTTCCACGAGCTGGTTGGCGTCCTCGACGTGTTCCCGGACCAGGCGCGCAAGTTGGCGAAGGTCGAACCCCTCTGCGGCTACAGCAAACGCATCGGGAAGCGCCGGGACTGTGTCGCCGCCTTCTCCTCGTGGACTGGTGCCGTGGCGGTATCGGTGGACCATGGCGAGGACGCGGTTGGTGAGGTTACCGACGCCGTTGGCGAGGTCGGTGTCGTGGCGTTCGACGAGACGGGCCTCGGTGAAATCTGCGTCAGCGGCCCTCGGTACGTCGGCGAGTAGCCACCAGCGGAGGGCGGTAGTGCCGTACGTGTCGACCACGGCGACCGGGTCGACGGCGTTCCCGCCGCTCTTCGAGAGCTTCCTGCCGTTCGCGGTCAGGTACGGATGCACGAAGATCGTCGTCGGGAGGGGCTGGCCTGCGGACAGCAGAAGCGCTGGCCAATACACGGCGTGGAAGCGAAGGATGCCTTTGCCGATGACGTGAATACGTTCGTCGGCTTCCTCCCACCAGTGGCGGTACGCGACCCGGTCGCCGCCAAAGTCGAGCGCGCTGATGTAGTTGGCGAGAGCGTCCCACCAGACGTAGATGACCTGGGAGGGGTCGTCGGGGACGGGGATGCCCCATCCGCGGGCTCGGCTCTTGGAGCGCGAGACGCTGATGTCTTGGAGCCCGGAACGGACGAAAGACAGGGCTTCGTTGGCGTACGGCTCAGGCTCGATACGAATTTGACCGCTGGCAAGCAGGCGTTCGATGTCAGCGGCGTAGCGGGAGAGGCGGAAGAACCAGTTGTCCTCTGCGACGGTCTCGGTCGCGGTGTCGTGTTCAGGGCAACGCCCGTCGTCGAGTTCGTCGTCGGAGTAGAACTGCTCGCAGCCCACGCAGTACCGGCCCTCGTACCTGCGGCGGTAGAAGTCACCGTGATCTGCCGTGAGTCGCCACAGCGCTTCGACGGTGGGGCGATGGCGTGGGTCGGTCGAGGTGCGGATGAAGTCGTCGAACCGCACGTCGAGCGGGGCTTGTAGAGCCTCGAACCGCGCCGCGTTGGTGTCCACGAACGTTTGCGTCGGTACACCTGCGGTCTCGGCTGCGAGCGCGTTCTTCAACGCGTGGTCATCCGTGCCGCCAAGGAAGCGGACGTCATCACCACCTGCCCGGTAGAGGCGCACAAGGGCGTCGGCCTGCACGAGCTCGAGCGCATACCCCAGGTGCGGCTCGGCGTTGACGTATGGGATGGAGACGGTCAGGTAGCGGCGGGACATCAGAACCTCCTGCCCGAGCTCGGGTGCGAAGATCTGATCCCACGCCCCCAGTCACTCGGGGCGTCGACGTGGCTAGCTGGTCACGTGCCGACAGAGCCCCAACGAGGGGCGCATCATCACGACGGAGCGCGAGCCGGTCATAACCGGAGCGTAGGTCGTCGCGCGGCGCCTCGCAGCGCTGAGAGCGAAATACCGGTTCGAGCTCCCCGGGAGGGCTACCCCACATCGTCCAGAGCGTGGGACACGCCGCAGCCGGCGAGGGCACTCTCACGACGCCGTGCTGATCCCGGTGCAACCCTGGGTGGCGGGGAGGGGTCGGGGTTGGAGGGTCACCGGTGGCGGAAGATCCGGTCGAACAGGGTCCTGAAGCCGTCCTTGATCTTCCCCGACAGGCGCTCCGCCCAGGCGAACTCCAGCGACAGGATGGCGAGGCCGGCGAGCACCACGAGGGTCCCGGGGCCGGGAAGGGGGATCAGGGCGATCCCCAGCAGCAGGACCGGGACCCCGACCAGGAGCACACCGACCTTGCGGGAGATCGACCTGGTGCGGGAGGGCCGCGACCCATCGGTGGTTACGGTGCCGTCTTCGGCGTGCGGCTGGTCGGGGGGCGGCTGATCGTTGCTCACCACGGAGAGTGTACGGAACGACGGTGACAAGGGAACCGGACGGTTTGCCCAACCCGGTGGCACCGCCCCTACAGTCGCCATCCGATGGACACCGCACTCGCCGTGCTCGCCGCCCTGGTCGCCACCTGGTTCGCCATCGAGCTGTGGCGCTCCTACCGCAGCCGCCCCCGGTTCCACGCCGGGGTGTGGGCCGCCGCCCTCGGGATGTTCGCCGCGGCATGCTGGGGACTGGCATGGGGTCTCGGGTTCGGGTGGGGCCAGGCCGACTTCAGGGTCTTCTACTTCCTCGGCGCCATCGCCAACATCCCGATGCTCGCCGCCGGTTCGGTCGCCCTGGTGATGGGGGAGAAGACGGGGAGGCGCTTCAAGGACGGGGTGGTGGTGTTCGCCGTGCTCGGCGCCATGGTGACGCTGGCGGCGCCGATATCCGGAACCTTCCCCACCGATGGGGTACCCGAGGGATCCGAGCTGTTCGCCTTCACCATCGAGATGGCCGGGATCACCGTCCCCGGTCCCCGGGTGTTCGCCGTCGTCGCCGGGGCGGCGGGGACGATCATCGTGGTCGGTTTGGCCCTGGTCAGCGCCGGGCGCTTCCGCCGCACCAACCGCAGGCTCGCCGGCGGGAACCTGCTGATCGCCGCCGGCGCCATCGTCCCCGCCTTCGGCGGTTCGCTCGCCGCCATCGGGCGGGGGAGCGGGTTCGCCCTGTCGCTGCTGGTGGGGGTGGTGATGATCTATCTCGGCTACCGGTTGGCCACCTCGGGGCGACGGTCAGCGCACCCCGGCGAGGCTGCGCTCGGTCTGGTCGGTGACGATCACCCCGAGCAGGATCAGCGCACCCCCGGCGACGATGCCGATCTGGAGACGCTCGTCGAGCAGGATCACGCCGGACAGCAGCGCGATCAGCGGCACGACGTACCCGGACAGCGACGCCATGGTCGCTGAGGCGCGCTGCAGCACCCAGTAGAAGAGCAGGAACGGGAGCAGGCTGGCGAAGAGGGCGAGCGCCACCAACACCGCCCAGCCCTTGGGGGTGATACCGGTGGGGATGCCCTCGGCGACCAGCATCACCGGGAGGAGGACCAGCCCGCCGATGAGGAACTGGACCCCGGTGAGCGGCACCGGCGTGAACGATGTCTGGTGGCGCTTGGCGTATGCGGAGGACACCCCGACGGCGATCACCGCCCCCAGCCCGAGCACGATGGCGAACTCGGGGCGGCCACCCTCGACCAGCCCGCTGTCGCCGGAGAGGAACAGGAGGAGGACACCGCCGAGGGCGATCAGCATCCCGCCCAGCTTGGCCACGGTCATCGGCTCGTTCTCCACGGTGAAGTGGGCGAAGATCGCCGTGGTCAGCGGCATCAGCGCCGCCAGCAGACCGACGAACCCGGCGGAGGCGTACTGGTAGGCGGTGGTGAACAGGGCGAACGGCACCGCCATGTTGAACAGCCCGGCCACGGTGGCGGTCCGCCAGAACTGTCGCTCGGCGGGGACCCGCTCCCTGCGGGCGTACAGCAGGCCGAGCACCGCCAGCGCCACGATGGCGGATCGCACCACCACCATGGTGATCGGTCTCACCCCCTCGGCCAGCGCCACCCGGACCCCGACGCCGGCCATGCCCCATCCGAGGGCGGACACCGCCAGCGCCATCAGGATCTGCCGCCGTTGCATGGCGGCACACTACGGGGCGGCCGGTTCCGCTCGGCCGGGGCGGGGCTACCACCACGGCTCGTAAGATGCCGCAATGGCGACCACCTCCGCCTTGTCGGTGCTCTCGGGGTCGGTGACACCGGCCCGGCTGCGCAGTTACCTCAACGCAACCCCGTCGGTCGACGAGGTGGGCGTCACCGAGCGGGTCGCCTCGCTGGGCACCCGCAGCATCAAGCACGGGTCCAAGATGACGGCGTTGCTGCTGGCGGTGACGATGATGGATCTGACCACCCTCGAGGGCCAGGACACCAGGGGCAAGGTCCGCCAACTGGCCAGCAAGGCGGTCAGGCCCGACCCGCTCGATCCCTCGATCCCGTCCGTCGCCGCGCTGTGCGTCTACCCGAACATGGTGCCCACCGCGGTCGCCGCCCTCGGGGGCACCGGGGTCAGCGTGGCCTCGGTGTCGACCTACTTCCCCAGTGGGCAGGTGCCCACGCCGTTCAAGATCGCCGAGGTGGAGGCGGTGGTCTCGGCGGGCGCAGACGAGATCGACATGGTCATCGACCGGGGCGCCTTTCTCTGCGGCGACTACCTGAAGGTGTTCGACGAGATCGTGGCCACCAAGGAGGCGTGCGGGCAGGCCCACCTCAAGGTGATCCTCGAGACCGGGGAGCTGGGCACGCTCGACGCGGTGCGCCGCGCCTCGATGCTGGCGATGGCGGCGGGGGCGGACTTCATCAAGACATCGACGGGCAAGATCAACCCGGCGGCCACCCTTCCGGTGACGCTGGTGATGCTGGAGGCGATCCGCGACTACCGGTCGCTCACCGGAGGGATCATCGGGATGAAGCCCGCCGGCGGCATCCGCACCGCCAAGGACGCCATCAGATACCTGGTGATGGTGCGGGAGACGCTCGGCACGCAATGGCTGACCCCCGACCTGTTCCGCTTCGGGGCGTCGAGCCTGCTCAACGACGTCCTGATGCAGATCCGCTGGCTGCGCACCGGCCGGTACCAATCGCTCGACTACTTCACGAAGGACTGAGATGGCCGAACTCCCCGCGGTGCGGGACGACTGGGACTACCTGCCCTCGGCGCAGACCGCCGAGATGGTGGCCATCGCCGACAAGTACGGGCTGTTCATCGATGGGCGGTCCCGGGCCCCCAAGTCCCGCAGGTACCTCGACACCATCAACCCGGCCACCGAGGAGCCGATCGCCAAGGTGGCAGAGGCCGGCCCCGCCGACGTCGATCTAGCCGTCACCGCAGCCCGCACCGCCTTCGAGGGCGACTGGGGCCGGATGGGCGGGGCGGAGCGGGCCAAGTACCTGTTCCGGATCGCTCGGATGCTCCAGGAACGCTCCCGCGAGTTCGCCGTCCTGGAGACGATCGACGGGGGCAAGCCGATCAAGGAGGCACGCGACATCGACCTGCCCCTGGCCGCCGCCCACTTCTTCTACTACGCCGGCTGGGCGGACAAGCTGGAGTACGCCTTCGCCGGGGTGAAGCCCGAGCCGCTCGGTGTCGCCGGCCAGGTGATCCCGTGGAACTTCCCTATGCTGATGCTGGCGTGGAAGGTGGCGCCGGCGCTCGCCGCGGGCAACACCGTGGTGCTCAAACCGGCCGAGACCACCCCGCTGACCGCCCTCCTCTTCGCCTCGCTCACCGCCGAGGCCGGGCTCCCGCCCGGGGTGGTCAACATCGTCACCGGTGCCGGGCGGACCGGAGCCGCCGTGGTCGAGCATCCCGGGGTCGACAAGGTCGCCTTCACCGGGTCCACCGCCGTCGGCAAGGGCATCCAGCGGGCCCTGGCCGGGTCGGGGAAGAAGCTCACCCTCGAGCTGGGGGGGAAGGGTGCCCACGTCATCTTCGAGGACGCCCCGGTCGACCAGGCGGTGGAGGGGGTCATCAACGGGATCTTCTTCAACCAGGGCCACGTGTGCTGCGCCGGGAGCCGGCTGTTCGTCCAGGAGAGCATCCACGACCACTTCCTCGACAAGCTGCGCAACCGGCTGGAGACGTTGCGGGTGGGCGACCCGCTCGACAAGAACACCGACATCGGGGCGATAAACAGCGCCGAGCAGCTGCACCGGATCGAGGCGCTGGTGTCGGCAGGTATCGACGAGGGCGCCGACCTGTACCAGCCGGACTGCGCCCTGCCCAGCAGGGGCTTCTACTTCCGACCGACGCTGTTCACCGGGGTGTCGCAGAGCCACCGCATCGCCCAGGAGGAGATCTTCGGTCCGGTGCTGTCGGTGATGAGCTTCCGCACACCCGCAGAGGCGGTGGAGAAGGCCAACAACACCCCGTACGGGCTGTCGGCCGGGGTGTGGACCACCAAGGGGTCGAGGATCCTGTGGATGGCGGACCGGCTCAGGGCCGGGGTGGTGTGGGCCAACACCTACAACAAGTTCGATCCCGCCTCACCGTTCGGCGGGTACCGGGAATCCGGCTTCGGACGCGAGGGCGGGCGCCACGGGCTGGCCGGCTACCTGAAGGGCCCGTGGTCGTGAGCCGCATCGCCGTCAAGAAGACCCACAAGCTGTACATCGGCGGCGGCTTCCCCCGTTCCGAGTCCGGGCGCAGCTACCCGGTGGGCGACGCCTCCGGCGAGGTGGTGGCCAGGGTGGCGTGGGCGTCCCGCAAGGACCTGCGCGATGCGGTGCGCGCCGCCCGCTCCGCCCAACCCGGCTGGGCGGGTAAGACGGCGTACAACCGGGGCCAGGTCCTGTACCGCATCGCCGAGATGATCGAGGACAGGGCGGCTGTCTTCGCCGAGCAGGTCGCCTACACCGGAGCGTCGGAGGCGGACGCCCGGGCCGAGGTCGACACCGCCATCGACTCCACCGTCTGGTATGCCGGGTGGGCCGACAAGTTCGCCCAGATCCACGGCAACCTGAACCCGGTGGCGGGCCCGTTCTTCAACATCTCGACGCCGGAGCCGTCGGGGGTGATCGGGGTGGTCGCTCCGCCCGAGCCGTCGCTGCTCGGGCTGATCCACCGGCTGCTCCCGGTGATCGTGTCGGGCAACAGCGCGGTGGTGGTGGCCAGCGAACCGTGGCCCATCCCTGCGGTGAGCCTGTCCGAGGTGCTGGCCACCTCTGACATGCCCGGGGGCGTGGTCAACCTCCTCACCGGCCCTGCCGCCGAGCTGACCCCGTTCCTGGCGGGGCACATGGACGTCGACGGTATCGATCTCACCGGCGCCGATGCCGAGCTGGCAACAGCGGCCACCTTCTCCGCCGCCGAGAACGTCAAGCGGGTGGTGGTGCGGCGCGATCCGCTCGACCGCAGCCCGTACTTCATCGCCGACTTCACCGAGACCAAGACGGTCTGGCACCCCAAGGGTCTGTGATCCGGTGACCGCGCCTCGCCCGTTGCGATGGCTGGTGGTGCTCGTCCTGGTGCTCACCGTCGCCGCCTGCACCGATTCGGACGGGACCGTCCCCGAGCCGGCCGAGGTGGAGGACTGCGACGGGCTGGTCGAGGTCGGAGCCCAACTGGTGAGGGCATACGCCCGCCTGCTCGACCAGGTGCGGATCGACGACTTCGTAGACGGGGAGCCCATCCCCGAGCTCGACGAGCTGGAGCGCATCGGCGGCGAGCTCGACGCCTCGGTGACCCGGCTCGGCTGCGACCCCGCCGACCTCAACCGGCGCATCGCCGCCGAGGTGGGGGATCTGGTCACCGACTCGCCCGCCGGCTCGGTCCTGCTCGAGGTGGTCCGCCGCGGGGTGATCACCACCGGCCCGCCCGCAACCGTCTCGCCGGCTGCGACCTCGACCACCAACGGCTGATCGAGGATCGGCCCGCTCGCCATCGACGATCCAGCGCAAACCGTTGCCATCCAGTTCGCAGCGGTCGACCAGCCGGGACGTGAAAGCGGCTTTGCGTAAGAACGTAAAGGTGCATCTCGAAGAAAGGTCAAAACGTAAGGAGCGCGGTCGAACTCAACCCTCGGCGGTGAGCTGTCGCTCCAGGGGGGTGCGGAACCTCGGCGTGACCACGGTCCCGTCGAGCCACCGCGCCAGCCGCTCGGCCTCGGTGTCGATCAGGTGGCGGCCGGCGGGGTCGACCTGGTCGAGGAGGCGAACGGTGATCGAGCCGTCGGGCCGCTGCGCCCACCCGCCCACCACCCGGCCCCAGACCCACACGGTGCCCCCGGCGTTCCCGTTGGTATCGAACAGCTCGGGCACCATCGCCGGGTCCAGGTACCAGTCGCGTTGCTTCCAGCCCATCACGGTAGGGTCGAGCCCGGGGAGGAGGGCCACCCACGGCTTGTCCACGGGCTCCGGCCGGTCGAGGTCGTCGGGCGCCAACCATCCGGCGCCGCCCTCGTCGAGCGTGACCTCGACCGCCCCGACCGCCTCCAGCGCTGCGGTCACCGCCTTCTTGGTCAGCCCGGTCCACCAGGTGAGGTCGGTGGTCGTCCCCGGGCCGAAGCGGTGAAGCCAGCGCAGGATCAGCTCGGCCTGGGCCTCGGCGGTGCCGATCGGCCGCAGCAGCTCCGGCGACCAGGTGTCGGTGGCGGCCCACCGGTACTGGCTCGACAGCCAGCTCCCCAGCGGCCGTGCCCTGATCACCATGGCGTCGGTGGCGAGCAGGAACAGCATCCGGGTGGACACGGCGACTTCTGCCGCCCATCTGCCATGGCCCATCGTCACCTTGACGCCCAACTCGGGGATCCGCACCCCCAGCTCCCTGGCGGTGGCGGGTCCGTCGCGTCGCAGATCGTCGAGGACCCGCTCGGTCATGGCGCCGATCCACCTCGACCCGTCCTCGGTCACCCCGTTCGCCTCCAGTACACCCTCCAGCCGGCGGTGCTCCCCCGCCGACAGCGTCCTGGTGCAGGCGGCGTCGATCACCGCCCCGACCTCGGGGGTGACCACGAACATGGTGCGGCGCATCCCGAGCAGCTTGAGCAGCGAGCGCCGCTGGTAGAGGGCGTCCTCCATCGCCTCGATGGTGAAGTCCGGGTACCGGGCGAGCGCCGCCAGGTACACGGTCACCGGGTCGGTGGCGTGGTAGCCCACCAGGTCATCGGCGATCTGCTCGATGCCCGGGCCAGGTGCGGCGAGGTGGTGGCGCACCGCCAGCCGGTGGCGGCGCTCGGCGGTGGTGACGCGGCGCAAGACGGCCTCAGGGTTCTCTCAGGTGGGGCGGCGGAGCCGGCTCGCCGCCGCCTCGTCGAGATACCAGGTCGGCTCCGCCGTGCCGGACGAGACCAGCCCGGCGGGATACGGGGCGCCCTCGTCGAGGATCGCCGCCACGACGTCCGCCTTCGACTCGCCGGTGACCAGGAACCACACCCGGCGGGCCGCCCACAGCAGGGGAAGGGTGGCGGTGAGCCGCCACGCATCCTTGTCGGGCACGTAGTTGGCGACGTAGCGGCGCTCCCGCTGGTCGAGGGCGTCGGTTCCAGGGAACAGTGACGCCGTGTGCCCATCGTCGCCGATCCCGAGCAGGACCAGGTCGGGACGCCCGTCGTCATCGGCAAAGACCTCGTCGAGGATCTGCTCGTACTCGGCGGCGGCCGCACCGGGATCGCCCAGGTCGTAGTTGGCGGTCACCAACCTGGTCGCTCCCGGTCTGAGGTTGGCATTGATCATCCGGGCGTTGGAGTCCGGGTGGTCGGCGGGGACCCACCGCTCGTCCGCCAGCCACAGCAGGGTGTCCGCCCACGGGAGGTCGAGCCCCGAGCAACGGCGATAGGTGGCCGCCGGTGTGCCGCCCCCGGCCAGCCCGATGGTGGGGCGGAAGGCGGAGGTGACGTGGTCGGCGATGTCCTCGGCCAGGGTGTCGGCCACATCGTCGGTGGTCGGCCTGATGACCAGTTCGAGGCTCACGGGTCGTCGAGCCTAACCCTTGGTTCGCCGCCCGCGACCACCCGGCCGAACTTCAGCGAATTGGTACTCGCCAGGGGTACGCCGAACCTAAGTCTCAACATCAGCGGATCGCGTGTCGTGGCGACACCCAGGAACCTCAGGTTCGCCGAAACGCCCTCGCTGCCAGCCGCCATACTCGGCGGGTGCGCACACCGACGATCACAACGGCATCCGGTGACCGCCTCCCCACCCGGCTCGTCGGAAGTGGCGCGGTGGGGATCGTGCTCGCCCATGGCGCCGGCGCCGGCCAGGACCATCCTTGGATGGTGACCATGCGGAACGGTCTCGCCGCCACCGGGTTCACCGTGCTCACCTTCGATTACCCGTACATGGCGGCGGGCCGCCGGGCTCCCGACCGTCCCGATCGCCTGCTCGACGCCCACGCCGCCGCCGTCGTCCGGCTGCGCTCCGAATGCGACTCGGTGGTGCTCGCCGGCAAGTCGATGGGGGCCAGAATCGGATCCCATCTGATCGGGGACCGGGGCGAGGACGCCGGCGGGCTGGTGCACTACGGCTACCCGCTGGTGGCGATCGGCAAGACCGAGCCGCGACCCACGGACCATCTGGACAGGATCCAAGCCCCCCAGCTCTTTTTCGCCGGGACTCGCGACCGCCTCTGTCCCCTCGACCTGATCCGACCCTTGGTGGAAGCGCTGCCCATGGCCGAGCTGGTCGCCATCGAGGACGCCGACCACTCGTTCGCCGTCCCCAAACGATCGGGCACCACCACCCCCGAGGTGCTGGCAGGGCTGGTGGAGACGACGGCGGATTGGATCGACACCCGGACCAGGTAGCCACCCCACAGGTGTGCTGAAGGGGCAAGGACGACGGGGTAGTGTTGCCGATTCCCCGACCCCCCCGCACCATTGAGCACTGTCGCACCTTCATCCGTCGCCTCCGACCGGGAGCCGTTCACCGGCACCGACTGGGTGCTGTTCGCCGCCGTCGGACTGATCTGGGGCGCCTCCTTCCTGCTCATCAAGGTGGCCCTCGACGTCTTCCACCCGGGCCTCATCACCTGGACCCGGGTCGCCCTGGGGGCAGCGGCGCTGATCGTCCTCCCCGGCGGCCGGACCCAGATCGCACCGGAGGATCGGTGGGCGATGACGATTCTCTCGATCGTGTGGGTGGCGATCCCGTTCACGCTGTTCCCCCTGGCCGAGGAGCACATCAACTCGGCGATGACCGGTCTACTCAACGGCGCCGTCCCGTTCTTCACCGGTCTGGTGGGGGCGTTGTTCTTCGCGAGGACTCCCCGGGGGCCGCAGCGATGGGGGATCGCCGTCGGTTTCATCGGGATCGCCCTGGTCAGCGGCGGGGCCACCGCCGAAGGGGGCACCGCCGTGGTCGGGGTGCTCATGGTGCTGGCGGCGACGGTGTGTTACGGGTTCGCCACCAACATGGCGGGAGCCCTCCAGCAGAAGTACGGGTCGGTCCCGGTGATGGCAAAGATGCTGGTGCTGGGCGCCCTGTGGACCGCGCCGTTCGGCGTCCTCGGAGCGACCCGGTCGACGGTCGCCTGGGGGCCGGCTGTGGCGGTGATCGTCCTCGGTGTGGTCGGCACCGGGTTCGCCTTCGTCTTCATGGCCTCTCTTGTGGGCAGGGTCGGCGGGCCGCGGGCGTCGTTCGTCACCTATCTGATCCCGGTGGTCTCCCTGGTGCTCGGGATGGCCCTTCTGGACGAGACCGTTGCCGCCATCGCCCTGCTTGGGGTCGTGTTGGTCCTCGGTGGGGCGGTGCTCGCCTCACGCCGCGAGCATTGACGGGCCTCAGCCTCGGCCCGGGGGGACGTAGGTTCCCGTCGTGACCCTGCCCTTGTGCAGGTCGAGGTCCCACACCGAGGCCTTCTTGCACTGCAGGCCGCCATCGAGGGCGACCCCCTCGGCGGCGAGCATCCCGATCAGCCCCGAGACGATGTCGCCGTGCGAGCAGAGCACGGCGGTGGCTCCCTCGAGATCGCCGAAGAGATCGAGGGCGCCCTCCACCGGCTGGCCCTCGGCGAGCGCCTTTTCGATCTCGACCGGCATGTCCAGGGAGTGGGCCATCCCGGCAACGGTCTGTTCGCACCGCACGTACGGCGAGCTGGCTATATGGGTGATGGGGGTGCGCAGCAGTCTGGCGGCGATCGCCCTCGCCTGCTTGCGACCCAGCGGTGACAGCGGCCGCTTCTCGTCCGCCCCCTTCCACGCCGACCGGCTCCCCGCCTCGGCATGGCGGACCAGGTGGATCCGTGCCGACCGGGGCGTCTCCAGCCGTCGCATGGCGGCGGTGATGACGGCCCGGTCGCCGTCGTACGAGGTCACCAGCAGCGCCTTCCTGGGTGAGACCCACATCACCTCGTCGACCTCGGCGTTGGGGCGGAAGCTTCCGCTGGCCGCCTCGACCAGCCAGTAGCGGACCACCTTGGGCCGGTTCAGCACCCGGTAGCCGATGCTCCCCACCAGCGCCCCGATCTTCCCGGTGACCCCCGCCTCCTCGGCCAACTCGCGCAGCGCAGCCGCCTGGTAGCTCTCGCCGCCGTCGAGGTGTCCCTTGGGGAGCGACCAGTCGCCGTACCTGGGGCGGTGGACCAGCAGGATCCTGGTGCCCTTGCGCCCGTCGCGGAGGGCGACGGCGCCGGCCACACGGGCCGGTGCCAGTGGTTTGGTCGACATCAGCGGGCGCCCTCGGATTCCTGGCGGTCGAGGGCGAGCCGCTGCATGGCGGCGTGGGCGTCCAGCCCGGTGACGGTGGGCACCTTGGTCCACGTCTCCCCGGAGAGGGACCAGGCCAGCGTGTCGTCCTCCATCAGCACCTGCAGGATCTCCTCGAGGCGACCCTTCAGCCGGGGGTCGGTCACCGGGACCAGGGCCTCGACCCGCTTGTCCAGGTTACGGGTCATCATGTCGGCCGACCCCAGGTAGTAGACGGCGCCGTTGTCGGGATGGCCGAACCGGTAGATGCGGGAATGCTCGAGGAACCGACCCACGATCGAGCGGACCCTGATGGTGGGGGAGAGCCCGGGCACCCCTGCCCGCAGCGAGCAGATGCCTCGCACCACCAGATCGATCTGGCAGCCCTTCTGCGAGGCCTGGTACAGCTCCTCGATGATCCCCGGATCGTCGATGTGGTTGATCTTGAACAGGATCCTGCCGTCGGGCCCCCGGTCGCCCTCGTGGCGGATCCGTTCGGTGATCCGGCGGCGGAGGGTGGTGGGGGCGACCAGCAGTTTGCGGTACGCCGTCGACTCGCCGTAGCCGGTGAGGGCGTTGAACAGCTCGGACAGGTCGCGCCCGATGTCGGGGTCGGCGGTGAAGATCCCCATGTCCTCGTAGAGGCGGGCGGTCTTGGGGTTGTAGTTGCCGGTGCCGATGTGGGAGTAGCGGCGCAGGCCGTCACGCTCGCGCCGGATCACCAGCAGGATCTTGGAGTGGGTCTTGAGCCCGACCACCCCGTAGACGACGTGGACCCCGGAGTCCTCCAGCATCTTGGCCCAGGTGAGGTTGGCCGCCTCGTCGAAGCGGGCGGTCACCTCGACCAGGACCACCACCTGCTTACCGGCCTCGGTCGCCTGCATCAGCGACCGCACCACCGCTTCCTCGCCACCGATGGCAGGATCCTCGGACGCCCAGGTGCGGTACAGCGTCTGCTTGATGGCGAGCACGTGCGGGTCGGCCGCCGCCTGGGCGAGGAAGGCTCCGGTGGATGTGGCGAACGACTCGTACGGGTAGTGGACCAGGATGTCGCCCTTGCGGATGAGATCGAACATCCGCACCTTCTCGTCGCCGCCGGACCGCATCCTGAGACCGGTGGTTGGGGACCATGGCGTCTCCTTGAGGTCGGGTCGGTCGAGGTCGTAGAACGACATCAGGGAGCTCAGGTCGAGCAGCGCCGCCCGGGTGTAGATCTCGCCGGTCTCGAGCTGGAGCTCTCGACGGAGCAGCTCGACCGCCTTCTCGCCCGACCGCTCCTCGACCTCGAGCCTGATGGCTCCGGCGGCGCGCTGGCGGAAGCGGAGCAGCGAGTCGATCGCCTGGAGCAGGTCGTCCGCCTCGGCCTCCTCGACGGCGAGCTCGGCGGTGCGGGTCACCCGGAAGGCGAAGGTGTCGACGACGGCGTGCCCGGGGAACAGCCGATCGCAGTTGGCGGCGATGACCTGCTCCACCGGGACGAAGCGCCCGTCGCCGAGCGGTGAGAAGCGGGGGAGCAGCGGCGGCACCTTGAGCCGGGCGAACTGGATCTGATCGGTGTCCGGGTCGCGCACCAGCACCGCCAGGTTGAGCGACAGGTTCGAGATGTAGGGGAAGGGATGGGCCGGGTCGACCGCCAGCGGGGTGAGCACGGGGAACACCTGCTGCTCGAACCGGTCCTGCAGCTCGGCGATCTCGTCGCGGGTGAGGTCCTGGTACGAGACCAGGTGGATTCCCGCCTCATCCATCAGCGGGAGCAACTCCTTGGTGAACAAGGTGTCGATCCTGGAGAACAGCTCGATGACCCGCTCATTGATGGCCTCGAGCTGCTGGGTGGGGCTGCGCCCGTCCGGGCCGGTGGTGGTGACGCCGCTGTCGACCTGGTTGAGCAGCCCCGCCACCCGCACCTGGAAGAACTCGTCGAGGTTCTGGCTGACGATAGAGACGAACTTGAGCCGCTCCAGAAGGGGCAAGTCGACCCGCTCCGCCAGCGCCAGCACCCGCACCTGGAAGTCGAGCAGCGACAGCTCGCGGTTGACGTAGTGCTCGGGGGAGCCGACCATCGCGGCATCGTACACGTGGCGGGTGAGCGGTCCCCAGGGAGATCGGTCCCGGGAGATCGGTGCCCGGTAGCCTGCCGGGGTGTCGCCCAAAACCATGGCCTCGATGGTGCTCGTTCTGCTCGCCCTCTCCGGATGTGGCGGGTCGGGCCCGGACGCCTCCGCGCCCGGGGCGGCCACCGAGGCATGCGCCGCCGGCTTCTGCGTGACCTATCCGGACGACTGGGAGGTGCTGGAGCGATCCGGCGAGTTCGTGTCGCTGCGCCACCCTGCGGACGAGTCCATCGGGGCGACGGTGAGCGAGGTGAGCATGGAGGCGCTGGCGACCGCCAACGGGCTCGTCTGGCCCCAGACCCCCGAGGTGGTCCTGCGCAGCTTCTGGGCGCTGATCGACGACGGAGATGCCCAGCTGCAGACCACCAAGCCGTTGGTCGACGGCTCGGTGACCTCGTTCGGGTCGTACCGCGACGGGCGGCTGTGGTTCCGGTTGATCCCCATCGGTGGCCTCGACGCCATCGCGGTCGAGGTGCGCGCCCCCAACTCGTCGTGGTCCGAGCACGCCGAGATCATCACCGGCTCGGTGGTCCCGGTCCCCTGAGCGGCGGGATCTGGACGGTTTACCGGCAACGACCCATAGACTCGCACCAATGAACGAGATCCGCCTGGTGGGCGGGCGTCCCCTCAGCGGCTCGGTGGCGGTGCTGGGCGCCAAGAACGCCGTGCTCAAGCACATGGTGGCGACCCTGCTCGCGCCCGGCCGTCATGTGCTGAGCAACGTGCCCGGGATCCTCGACGTGCGGGTGATGGGTGAGGTGTTGGAGCATGTCGGTGCCCGGTGCATCCTTGACGGCACCGAGCTGGTGGTCGACGTCCCCGAGGAGCCGATCGCCGAGGCACCGCTCGAGTTGGTGCGGAGGATGCGTGCCTCGATCCTGATCCTCGGTGCCCTGCTTGCCCGGCGGGGGGAGGCCAAGGTGGCGCTGCCCGGCGGCGACGACTTCGGTTCCCGACCCATCGACATGCACCTCGACGGGCTGGAGGCGATGGGTGCGGTGTTCACCCTCAACCACGGTGTGCTCGAGGCGTCCGCCCCCGACGGCCTCCACGGCACCGAGGTCGCCCTCGACTTCCCGTCGGTGGGTGCCACCGAGAACGTGCTGCTCGCCGCCGTCCTCGCCCGGGGGACGACCATGATCACCAACGCCGCCCGCGAGCCCGAGCTGGCCGACCTCGCCGAGATGCTGACCAAGATGGGGGCCAAGATCGAGGGGGCAGGGACCTCGACCATCGTGGTGTGCGGGGTCGAGTCGCTCCACCCCACCGAGCACCGGGTAGTGCCCGACCGGCTCGAGGCGGGCACCTACGCCCTGGCCGGCGCCATCACCGGAGGGACCGTCACCGTCACCGGCTGCGTGCCCGACCACCTCCGCATGGAGCTGCGCAAGATGCGGGACGCCGGGTGCACGGTCGACATCGGCCTCGACACCGTCACCGTCACCGGGCCGGACCGGCCGACCGCGGTGGACTTCGCCACCCTCCCCTTCCCCGGGTTCCACACCGATATGCATCCGCAGATGGTGGCGTTCCTCTCGGTCGCCGAGGGGACCTCATTGCTCACCGAGAACGTCTACGAGTCCCGGTTCCGCTACATCGGTGAGCTGGGCCGGATGGGGGCGGACATCCACACCGACGGCCAGCACGTGGTGATCCGCGGGGTCGAGCGGCTCAGCGGGTGTGAGGTCGACGGCTGCGACATCCGTGCCGGCGCCGCCCTCGTCCTGGCCGGGCTGCGGGCCGACGGCGAGACCGTGGTCACCGACGCCCACCACATCGAACGGGGCTACGACGGGCTGGTGGCCAAGCTGGCCGCCATGGGCGCCGCCATCGAAGCCCGGTGACTCCGGGGCGGGTTGGTCGCCGAGTGGGGCGGCGCCCTCCCGTGGCGTCGAGGTGGTCGGTCGCCGTCCTGGGTCTGGCGTTGGGGGCCGGCGCCATGGCCATGTTCCCCGTCGGGTCCGCCGCCGCCCAGCCGGGCGGGGAGCTGGTCCCGGAATCGTCGTCGGTCTCGCTGATCCCGGCACCGGGCACCGAGTTCGTCATCGGCGACCACCGTTACGCAGGGGTGCTCGAGGTGTCCGCCCATGGTGACGGGCTCGCCCTGGTCGAGGAGGTGGGCCTCGACGGCTACCTGGCCGGGATCGCCGAGGTGCCGTTCTCGTGGCCGGCGGCGACGTTGCAGGCCCAGGCGGTGGCCGCCCGCACCTACCTGGCCTGGACCCTGGCCCAGGGCCGCTCCTCAACCGGCACCGCCTACGGGTTCGACATCTGCGCCACCGACCAGTGCCAGGTCTACGCCGGGTCGGGGCTGGTCGATCAGAGCGACGGCGGGCGTTGGGTGGCGGCGGTGGCCGCCACCACCGACCAGGTCCCGTTTCACGGAAGGGAGCAGGACCAGGCCCTGTATTCGTCCAGCGCAGGATCGAGGACCCGGCCGGTGCAGGACATCTTCGGGGGCGATCCCAAGGCGTACCTGGTGGGGGCGCCGTCCCCCGAGGCCGCGGTGACGCCGTTCGCTCGGTGGGAGGTGAGCGTCGACCTGAGCCAGTTCCGCCGGATCATGGCGGCGGCCGGCCACCCCATCGGGTCCCGGGTCGACACCATGGCCGTGGTGACGCCTCCCGTTGGGGAGGGGACGGCGACCTTGGTGGTGGAGGGACTCGACCGTATCGAGATCCCGGTGGCCGACGTGCGCTCCGGCTTCAACCGGTACGGGCCGGTGTTCTACCCGGCGGCGCTCCCGGCGAGAAGGCCGGACGGCAACCGCTGGCCGCAGACGATCCTCTCCTACACCTTCGAGATCGGGTACACCCCGGCACCCATCCTGGGGCTTCCCCTCGGGATCCCGCCCGAGGATGTGCTCGGCGTCGGCCGGGTCACCTTCATCGGCGAAGGCTGGGGCCACTCGGTGGGGATGAGCCAATACGGCGCATACGCCATGGGACTCGACGGCGCCTCTGCCGGCGAGATCCTGGCCCACTACTACAACGGCCTGGTCCCCGAGAACGGCGCCGGGTTCATCCCCGAGCGGGTGCGGGTCGGGCTCGACTGGGGACAGGACATCCTGCGGCTGGTCGCCACCGGGCCGTTCGAGGCCTCCGGCCTCGCCCTGCGCGCCGGGTCCTGGAGGCTGACGGACGAGGGCGGCCTGGTCCGGCTCCGACCCGCCGAGTTCCCAGAGTTCGATGCCGACCGGACGTGGAGGATCCGCTTCCGTTGACCGTGTTGATACACGATTCCCCGCCGCACACCATTTCTCCTAGCCTGATGGTGGGAATGCGACCGGGCCCGAGCCGGTTGCCACCAGAGACACATGACTGACACCCCCGACACCATCACCGCACCCAAGATCACCGGCTCGGTCATCGAGATGGGCCCGCCCGCAGATCCATCCGATGCCCCCACCGGCGCCAGCAACATCGACCTGGGCATCCTCCAGGAGACGCTGGAGTACATCCGGCCGGCGCTGCAGTCGGATGGCGGCGACCTGATCCTGCTCGGCACCAACGGCGGCAAGGTCACCCTCCAGCTGGTCGGCGCCTGCGGGGGCTGCCCGATGTCGACGATGACCCTGACCGCCGGGATCGAGCGCATCCTGCGCGACCGGGTCCCCGGGGTCGAAGAGGTCATCGCCGTCTGAGATCGTTCCGGCCAATTCTTCGATGAGGCGGCTTCCCTGACCAACGGCCCCACCGAGCCGGGACAAACCGGCCGTCGGCACCCGTCGGTATCCTCCCGGCGATGGCCACCCCGTCCGATCCCGTCGTCCTGATCGCCGCCGCTCGCGGCGGTGATCGGCGCTCGCTGGCCCGGCTGCTCACCTTGGTGGAGGCCGATGGCGAGGCGGGGCGACGGGTCCTGGCCACGCTGTTCAGCGACACCGGGCGGGGCTGGACCGTCGGGCTCACCGGCGCCCCCGGGGCCGGGAAGTCGACCCTGACCAGCGGGCTCATCGGCCGGATCCGCACCGAGGGGTCGTCGGTGGCGGTGGTCGCCGTCGACCCGTCGAGCCCGTTCTCCGGTGGCGCCATCCTCGGCGACCGGGTGCGGATGCAGGACCACACCGACGACCCCGGCGTCTACATCCGCTCGCTCGCCACCCGGGGCCACCTCGGCGGGATCTCCGAGGCGACGCCGCGCTGCCTGGCCGTGCTCGACGGGATCGGGTTCTCCGAGATCCTGGTGGAGACGGTGGGGGTGGGGCAGGCCGAGGTCGACATCGCCGGCAACACCGATACCACCGTGGTGGTGGTCAACCCCCGGTGGGGGGACAGCATCCAGGCGGCCAAGGCGGGGCTGCTCGAGATCGGCGACGTGTTCGTCGTCAACAAGGCCGACCGGCCCGGGGTGAAGGAGACGGTGCGTGACCTGCGCCAGATGCTCGAGCTGGGCGGGGCCCACGGATGGCAGCCGCCCATCGTCCCCACCGTTGCCGAGAGCGGCGAGGGGGTCGCCGACCTGTGGAACGCCATCGCCGCCCACCGGCGCCACCTGCTCGAGAACGGCGAGCTGCAGGCGCTGCGCCGAGCCCGGCTGGTCCAGGAGGTCAGGGCCGAGGTGATCAACACGGTGCGCCGCCGGGTGCGAGGTGGCATCGACGACAAGACCTGGCATCGCATCATCGACCGGGTGGTGGCCCGGGAGGTCGACCCGTGGACGGCCGCTCGGGAGATCACCGACATGGCGCGGCCCCGACGAGACGGAACTTTGAGCGTGTGACACTGCCTGGCGGGGTGAGACGCTCAAAGTTTGCCGTGTGGGCCAGCACCACCCCGCCCGGGTAGCCTGCCTCGCCAGGTCGCCGCACAGAACGGGAGCAGCCGTGAGCCTTGTCGAGTACGCCGTCGAGGGCGCCGTCGCCCGGATCACCCTCAACCGACCACCGGTCAATGCCCTCAACGCCGAGCTGATCGCGGATGTCGACGCCGCCATCGGCGAGGCCGAGGACGATGCCGTCAGGGCCGTGGTGATCACCGGGAACCGGCACTTCGCCGCCGGCGCCGACATCACCCGGTTCGTCGAAGCCTTCGACGGCGACGACCCGGAGCCGCAGGCGACCGGTCTGGCCGAAGCCGTGCACCGTCTCGAGGGGCTCGACAAGCCGACCATCGCCGCCATCCCCGGCTACGCCCTCGGCGGGGGGCTCGAGCTGGCGATGGGGGCCGACTTTCGGTACCTGGCCGAGGACGCCAAGGTGGGCCAGCCCGAGATCCTGCTCGGGATCATCCCGGGCGCCGGGGGAACCCAGCGGCTGCCCCGGCTCATCGGTTACCAGGCGGCCAAGACACTCAACTTGTCCGGCCGCCACGTCGCCGCCGACGAGGCGCTCGCCCTCGGGCTGGCGGACAAGGTGGTCCCCGCAGCCGAGCTGGTCGCCGTCGCCATGGAGGACGCCGTCCGGTGGGCGACCGGCCCCACCAAGGCGTACGGGGCGGTGAAACGGGCGATGGGCGGCGGCTGGGGTCTTCCCATCGGGGACGCCCTGGCGGTGGAACGGGAGGCCTTCGACCGGGTGTTCGGCACCGAGGACGCCAGGGCCGGGATCCTCGCCTTCGTGGCCAAGGAGACGCCCGAGTTCACCGGAGCCTGACCGGAGTCCGTCACCCGACCGTGACCCTCCCTGTCAAGAAGACGCGAAAGATGGATGCCGGGCCGCGAGGCTCCGACCCGGGGAGACGGGCGATCTACCCGAAGCGGGCGGCGAAGCGCCGCAGGTTGCGGCGCCACACCGCCACCAGTATGGGGCGGGCGGCCATGGCGCCTACCGGGCCACCGAACACCCAGGGAAACTCGAGGCGCTCGGTCCAGCGCACCAGGGTGGAGTCGCCGCGGTCGTCGAGGGTGAACTCGCCATCGCCGCCGACCAGACCCCGGTGGCGGACCGCCATCCGGCGGGGCGGTTCCCATCCGGTCACCACCATGTGGTCGGCGGTGCGCAGCGGGCCGATCCGGGTGAGCACCTCGAGTCGGGTTCCCAACCCGGGTGCGCCCTCGCCGTGGACGGTGACGGTTGCGGCGTCGAGCATCCATTCGCCGTGGGAGGCCAGATCGCACAGGTCATCCCACACCGCGGCGCGGCGTGCTCCGACCAGCTGCTCGATGCGGATGGCGCCGCCACCGGCCATGAGGGCAGCGTAGGGGTCGACGTCGGTGCCCGTCGGGTGATAGCTTGGACGACGAAGGGCCGAGCAGGGCCCGGGCCGGGGGCGCACAGGGGGTGATTGAGGGTGTGTACGGGGGGACAGGTCCGAGACGATTCCCGCAGGCGGTGTGGCGGGTCCCCTCGCTCGCTTCGATCGGTTTGAGGCCCGCCGGGTCGGTGGGTCTGGCTAGCCCCCCTGACGGATTCCACCGACCCGACGGAAGGGGGCCTGTGTCACCACGGGCCCCCTTTCCCTTTGCTCCCGGGAGACCCCGTCCGGCGCCCGACCTGGCAGACTGATTCACTATGGAGGATCGGTACCTCGACCACGCCGCCACCACGCCGCCCCGCCCCGAGGTGCTGGAGGCGATGACCCCCTATCTGGGGGAGATCTTCGGCAACCCGTCGGGGATCCACGCCGTGTCGCGGCGCGCCAAGAACGCCGTCGAGGAAGCCAGGGAACGGGCCGCCGCACTGCTCGGCGCCGCCCGACCGCTCGACGTGGTGTTCACCGGTGGGGGCACCGAGTCCGACAACCTCGCCATCGCCGGCTCCGCCCTCGCCCCCACACCGGGCGGCGGCGGAGTGGTCACCACCGCCGTCGAGCACGAGGCGGTGCTGGCCTGCGCCCGCTTCGTGGTGCGGATGGGTGGGGCGGTCACCGTCGTCCCGGTGGGGCCCACCGGGGTGGTCGACCCGGCCGACCTGGCCGATGCGGTGTCGAGCGATACCGCGGTGGTCTCCGTGATGGCCGCCAACAACGAGACAGGGGCTCGCCAGCCGGTGCGCAAGATCGCCGAGGCGGTCCGCTCCGCATCGCCGCGGGTGCTGGTCCACACCGACGCCATCCAGGCCTTCAGCGCCGATCCGGTCACCGTGGACGAGACCGCCGCCGATCTGATCACGCTCAGCGGGCACAAGCTCGGGGGACCCAAGGGGGTGGGGCTGCTGGTCGTCCCCGCCGGGGTCCACCTCGAGCCGGTGATCCATGGTGGCGGACAGGAGCTGGGGCGGCGCTCGGGGACCGTCGATGTGGCCGGGATCGTGGGGATGGTGGCCGCCATGGAGGCGGCCGCCGCCGACCGGGAGGGGTTCCGCGCCCGGGTGGGGGCCGCCCGTGACGGGTTCGAGCGGCGTCTGGCCGAGCTGGTCCCCGACGTGGTGCCCACCGTCCCCGGAGAGGACCGCCTGCCTCAGATCAGCCACCTACGGGTACCCGGGATCCCGGCAGACACCCTGCTGGTCAGGCTCGACCAGGCCGGGATCGCCGCCTCGGCCGGGTCGGCATGCTCGTCGGGGGCGACCCGACCCTCGCACGTCCTGACCGCGATGGGGATGCCCCGGGACCACGCCGCCGAGTGCGTCCGGTTCAGCTTCGGCTGGCCCGACCGCCCGCAGGACGGGATCGCCGCCGCAGAGGCGGTGGCGGCCGTGGTGGGGACACTGCGATGAGGGTGCTCGTCGCCATGTCGGGCGGTGTCGACTCGTCCGTCGCCGCCGCCCTGCTGGTGGAGCAGGGCCACGATGTCATCGGGGTCACCCTCAAGCAGTGGGAGGGGCCGTCGGGGGAGATGCCCACCGCAGGGTGCTGCACCGTTGGCGACGCCGAGGACGCCCGCCGGGTCGCCGCCCAGCTCGACGTCCCCTACTACGTGCTCGACTACGTCGACCGGTTCCGTCATGCGGTGGTGGATCCCTTCGCCGAGGCATACGCCCGAGGGGAGACCCCCAACCCGTGCATCGAGTGCAATCGCACCGTCCGGTTCTCGGCGCTGCTCGACCGCACCGAGGCGCTCGGTTGCGACCTGCTGGCCACCGGCCATCACGCCCGGGCGGAACGCATCGGCGGCCGGTGGGCGCTGCGCACCGCCGCCGATCCCGACAAGGACCAGTCGTACGTGCTTCACATGCTGGGCCAGGGCGAGCTGGCCCGGATCCGGTTCCCGGTGGGGCACCTCACCAAGCACCAGGTGCGGGAGAAGGCGGCCGAGTTGGGGCTGCGCACCGCCGCCAAGCCGGACAGCCAGGACCTGTGCTTCATCGGCAAGGGCGACTACCGGCGGTTCCTGCGGGGCGAGCGCCCCGAGCTGGCCCGGCCCGGTCCCATCGTCGATGAGGACGGCCGGCGGGTGGGCGAGCACGGGGGGACCATCGACTTCACCATCGGGCAGCGGCGGGGGATCGGGGTCGCCGCCGCCGACGGTCCCCGCTACGTCACCGGGATCGACCCGGCAACGGCGACGGTACGGATCGGGCGGCGTCACGACCTGGCGGCCGCCAGCTGTGACGTTGCGGATGCCACCTTCGTGTCGGGTGCGCCCCCGGTGTCGGGCGAGGCGCCGGTCGAGGTTGAGGTGAAGGTCCGTTACCGGGCCCGAGCCGCTCCCGGCACCATCGCTCGACACGGCGACGGGTGGAGGGCGGTGTTCGCCACCCCGCAGCTCGGGGTGGCCCCGGGACAGGCTGCGGTGTTCTACCGGGGCGACGAGGTGCTGGGCGGGGGCCGGATCGCCGCCACCCACCGTCCCGCCACCTAAACCATCGCCGACGGTCGGGCGGCACGGCATACTTGCGGGCATGGACAGGGAGCACGCCCCGAGGGACGCCATCCCGCCCGAGGTGACCGAGGCGCTGGCCGATCGGTTGCATCAGCTCTCGGTGCCCGAGGCGGAGCGGGTGCTGGAGCGGGCCATCGCCCTCCGGGCACAGGAGCAATCCCCGAATGCGGACACCATCGACTCCGAGATGCTGGGCCGCATCGCCGCCGAGCTGTCGGTCGATCCGGCCCATCTCAGGCAGGCGCTGGCCGAGGAGCTGCTCCGGCTCGACACCGAGGAGCCCGGTTGGATCGACCGGCTCATCGGTCCCGAGGGTGTGACCGCCCAGGCCATCATCCCCGGCGATCCCGCCCGGGTGCGGGCCGCCATCGACAACTGGCTGGGCACCCATGAGGGGCTCCGCAAGCGGTCGGAGTCGGTCAGCGGTACTCGGTGGGAGCGCGATCCGGCCCTGCTCACCACCGCCCGGATGAAGCTGGGGATGGCCCAGGGGTCCGGGACGCTGCGCGGCGTCGAGGAGGTGACCACGGTGGTCCGTCCCGCCACCGACACCCAGCAGCTGGTCCGGATTGCGGCGGACACCGGCAGGCTGCGCCGCCGCGGCATCCAACTCCTCGTCGCCGCCGCCGCCGTTGGGGGCGTGGTGGCGGCGGCGGGCGCAGGCACCGACGGGCTCGGCTGGAACGACATTGCCGCCGGGGCCGCGGTCACTGCCATCACCGGTGGCGGGGTGCTGCTCGGCATCAGGATGTGGGTGAACCGGATCAAGGAGGCGGTGGGACGCGCCGTCGACGCCTTCGCCAATCCGGACCTGGTGGACTACCCGGGCGGGGTCGTGGGTCTGTTCGGCCGCCTCTTCGGTCAGGGCCCCATCGTCCGGATCATGCGGCGCTGATCCGGATGGTCATCCCATGAGAGGCGGCCGCGCTCGCTCGGCGGCTACTCGAAGATGGAGGCGCCCCCGGGGCCCACCGCCAGCCCGACGATGATCAGCACCGTGCCCCACAGCAGCTGCCGGCGGGTCAGGGCGATGATGCCGGAGACCACCAGGACGACGGCGATGATCCAGAGGATGAGATCCACGTTGCGCTCCTTCCATCGGTTGCCGACGCCCGCAGCATACGGGAGCAACCGGCCGGCAAGACGTTGGTCGTGGTCCCTACCCGTCCCGTGGTGCGACCAAACTGTCGTTTCCATGAGCAACGACGTCACCACCGAGATCGAGGCCCTGCGCGCCCAGATCAACCATCACAACCACCGCTACCACGTGCTCGACGCCCCCGAGATCTCCGACATCGAGTACGACGAGCTCATCCGCCGGCTCACCGCCCTCGAGGAGGAGTATCCCGAGCTGGTGGCGGACGACTCCCCGACCCAGCGGGTGGGCGGACCGGTCGACGCGGCATTCGCCCCCGTGGTCCACCGCCGCCGGATGTTCTCACTCGACAACGTGGTGTCCATCGCCGAGCTCGAGGCGTGGCAGACCCGGCTGGCCAGGGCGTTGGGCGGTGAGCCCTCCGGCTATGTGTGCGAGCTCAAGATCGACGGGCTGGCGGTGTCGCTCACCTATCTCGACGGCCGGCTGGCCCAGGCGGCCACCCGCGGCGACGGGGTCACCGGCGAGGACGTCACCGCCAACATCCGCACCATCGAGGCGGTGCCGTTGCGGCTGCGGGGGACGCCACCCAACGTGATGGAGGTGCGGGGCGAGGTCTACATGCCGGTATCGGCGTTCGAGGAGCTGAACGCCCGCCAGGCCGACCTCGGGCTGCGACCCTACGTCAACCCGCGCAACACGGCGGCGGGCTCGGTCAGGCAGAAGGACCCGGCGATAACCGCCTCCCGCCGGCTGGCCATCTGGGTCTACCAGTTGGGTCACCTCGAGGGAGGGCCGCCGCTGGCGTCGCACACCGAGGCCATGGGCTGGCTGGGCGACCTGGGGCTGCGGGTCAACCCGGCCTCGGCGCCGGTGCCCGACCTGTCCGGGTTCGAGGCCTACGTCACCGACACCGCCGCCCACCGTCACGACCGCGACTACGAGATCGACGGGGTGGTGGTGAAGGTCGACGACTTCGGGCTCCAGGATCGGTCAGGGTTCACATCCAAGAGCCCCCGGTGGGCGGTCGCCTACAAGCTGCCCCCCGAGGAGAAGACCACCAAGCTGCTCCGCATCGAGATCAACGTCGGCAGGACCGGGGCGGTCACCCCGTACGCCGTGCTCGAGCCGGTGTTCGTCGGCGGGGTGTCGGTGACCAACGCCACCATGCACAACGAGGGCGAGCTGCACCGCAAGGACCTGCGCCGGGGCGACACCGTGGTGGTGCGCCGGGCGGGCGATGTGATCCCCGAGGTGGTGGCACCGGTGATGTCGCTCCGCCCCAAGGGGGCGAGGGTGTGGCGGATGCCCAAGACGTGCCCGTTCTGCGGCAACCCGATCGTGACCCCCGAGGGCGAGGCGCGGGCCCGCTGCACCGGCGGGTACGCCTGCCCCAGCCGGCTGCGCGAGCACCTGTTCCACTTCGCCTCGCGGGGCGCCATGGACATCGAGGGGCTCGGCTACAAGACCGTCGATATGCTCATCAACGAGAAGCTGATCGCCGGCCCCGCCGATATCTTCACGATGGATCTCGACCGGCTGCTCGACTTCGACGGGTGGGGAGAGACCTCGGTTGGCAAGCTGAGGGCCGCCATCGCCGCCGCCAAGGACCGTCCCCTGGCCAGGCTGCTCACCGCCCTCGGCATCAACCACGTGGGCGGCACCATCGCCAGGACCCTGGCCACCGCCTTCGGGTCGATGGACCGGCTGATGGCGGCATCGGTCGACGACGTCACCGCGGTCGAGGGCATCGGTCCCGAGATCGCCCGGTCGATCGCCGAGTGGACCGCCGATGCCGACAACCGTGAGCTGGTGGGCCGGCTGGGCCGAGCCGGGGTCCGCCTCGCCGACGAGGTCGAGGAGAAAGCTGTGATCTCGGACGAGCTGGCGGGGCTGACCTTCGTGATCACCGGCACCCTGGCGGGGTACACGCGCGACGAGGCCATCGCCGCCATCACCGGGCGGGGTGGCAACGTGACCGGGTCGGTGTCGAAGCGGACGGCGGCGGTGATCGTCGGCGAGTCCCCCGGATCGAAGCTGGCCAAGGCGGAGACCCTGGGGGTGCCCGTGCTCGACGACGCCGGCTTCGCGCGGCTGCTCACCGATGGCCCTACCGGCTTGCGACCCGCAGCGGCCGGGTAGCCTGCCCGTCCGTCCTGCCGGTCCGTCCTGCCCGGGGAGCCCCATTGCCCAGCCACGCCCCGTCGACCCCTGCTGTCGTCGACTACTCACGCAAGTGGCTGGTGATGGCCGCCATCGCCATGGGGATCTTCCTGGGAACCATCGACGGAAGCATCGTCAACGCCGCCCTCCCCACCCTGGAGAGCGAGTTCGGCACCAACTTCGCCTCGGTGCAGTGGATCGTGCTCGGCTATCTGCTCGTGCTGGCCACCCTCACCCTCGGGGTGGGGCGGCTCGGCGACATGACCGGGAAGCGCCCCATCTACACCGCCGGGTTCACCGTGTTCACCGTGGCCTCGGTGATGTGCGGTCTCGCCCCCGGGGTCGGCTGGCTGATCGGGTTCCGCATCGTGCAGGGGATCGGCTCGGCGATGATCTTCGCCCTCGGCTTCGCCATCCTCACCGAGGCCTTCCCACCGTCCGAGCGGGGCAAGGCGCTGGGGCTGGCCGGCTCGATCGTCTCGATCGGGGTGGCCATCGGCCCCGCCCTCGGTGGCCTGATCATCGATTCGCTGAGCTGGCGCTGGATCTTCCTGGTCAACCTGCCGGTCGGCATCGTCGGCACCTGGACGGCGTGGCGGTTCGTCCCCGACGTCGCCCCTCCCGGCGGGGAGCGGTTCGACTTCGCCGGCGCCGGGGCGTTCTGCCTGGCGCTGCTGTCGATGATGCTCGGGCTCACCATGGCGCAGGAGCGCGGCTTCGGCGACCCGTTGGTGGTCGGGCTGGTGGTGGTCGCCGCCGTTGCCGTCACCGGGTTCATCGCCATCGAGCGCCGGGTGGAGCACCCGATGCTGGACCTCACCCTGTTCGGCAACCGGCTGCTGTCCGCCAACCTGTTCACCGGGTGGCTGGTGTTCGTCGCCCTGGCCGGGTTTCTGGTGCTGGCCCCCTTCTACCTGCAGGATGTCCTCGGCTACGACACCAGGACCATGGGTCTGCTCCTCGCCGCCGCTCCCATCTCGCTGGGCATCGTGTCGCCGATCAGCGGGATGTTCTCGGATCGCATCGGTCCCCGGCCGGTGCTGGTGGCGGGCCTGGTGGTACTGGTGGTGGGCTACCTGGGCCTCACCACCCTGTCGCTCGACACGACAGCGGCGCGCTGGCTGCTGTTGGTCATCCCGGTCGGTGTCGGGATCGGCGTCTTCCAGTCGCCCAACAACAGCGCGGTGATGGGCGCCGTGCCCTCGCACCGGCTGGGGGTCACCTCGGGGATGCTCACCATCACCAGGATCATCGGTCAGATCGTCGGGGTCACCGTGCTGGGCACGCTGTGGGCCGCCAGGGTGTCGGCCTACTCGGGGATCGCCGACCCTACGAAGGCCGATCCCGCTTCCCAGGTGCACGGCTTCACCGACACCGTCACGGTGGCCGCCGCCGCCCTGGTCCTGGCCCTGGGGGTGGCCATCTGGGGACTGGTCACCGAACGACGCCGCGCCGCCTCCGCTGCCCCCGAGAAACAGACGGCCTATTGAACCCGGAAGACCCAGCGGAGGGATCCGGGGTCGGGCAGACCGGTCGACCGGTCCCAGGTGACCAACACCTGGTGGAACCCCGGGCTCCATTCGGCAAACGTCCTGTCCGGACCCGGGCGCCAGCTGAAGCTGCCGCTGGACATGTTCCCGTCGATCTCGGCGGCGGGGATGGGAACCCCGTCGATGGTGAGCTCGAAGATGTAGCCGCCTTCGAGGTCCACCACGATCTCGGTCTGGCGGAGCACGGTGGCGCCGTCCGTTGGTGAGTAGCCCCTGACCACGTCCGGAAGTCCCGGGTCGCGCCCGCTGGGGGCGAGCACCACGGCACCGACCACCACGGCGATGAGGGCCACGCCGAGCAGCAGGAACAGCACGCGGTAGCGGGTGGTGGTCACCGGGCTCATGGTAAGAGGCGCGCCGGCGGCGAAGACGAGCGGAGGTGGTGCGGGCCACTAGCGTTGCCGCCATGCGGATCAACCCGGTGCTCACCCAACTCGGCGCATACCCGATCGCCGCCATCCACGAGAAGGTGGCGGAGCTGCGGGCCCAGGGCAGGCAGGTCATCGACTTCTCCATCGGCGACCCGCGCGAGCCGACACCGTCGTTCATCAGGCAGGCGATGATCGACGCCGTTCCCACCGTGTCGCAGTACCCGCTCACCGCAGGTGTCCCCGAGCTCCGCCTTGCCATCGCCGAATACCTGAAGCGCCGCTTCGACGTCAACGTCGACCCCGACACCCAGGTCATCCCGACCTCGGGCTCCAAGGAGGCGGTGTTCAGCGCCCCGCTCGCCTTCGTCGACCGTACCGGCGGGGACGTGGTGGTCTACGGAACGCCCGGCTACCCCATCTACCAAAGGGGGGCGCTGTTCGCCGGGGCGGGCACCCACGAGGTGGTGTTGAGCGGCGACTTCATCCTTCGCACCGAGGACATCCCGGACAGAGCCTGGGACCGGGCCGCCATCGTGTGGACCTGCACCCCGCACAATCCCACCGGTGCGGTCAGCGATTTCGCCACCCTGGCCACGATGGTCGACACCAGCAGGCTGAACGGCAACTGGCTGTTCTCGGACGAGTGCTACGCCGACGTCTACGAACCGCTGGCGTTCCCTGATGGGCCGAGCTCGTTGCTCCAGGTGGCCGGTGACGGCGCCCCCGGGGTGCTCGCCTTCTTCTCGTGCTCGAAGCGCTCCGGGATGACCGGCTATCGCTCCGGCGCCGTCGTCGGCGACCCCGATGCGATCGCCGCCCTCAAGAGGCTGCGCGCCGCCACCGGCACCGCCTCGCCCGACTTCGTCCAGGCGGCTGCGGTCGCCGCCTGGTCGGATGACGCCCACACCGCCGAGCGCCGGGCGATCTTCTCCTCGAAGCGGGCGGTGCTGCGCAAGGCGTTCGAGTCGGTGGGCCACAAGGTGGTCGCCTCCCAGGCGGGGCTCTACCTGTGGGTCGATGTCGGCGACGACCTCGCCGTCGCCGACGCCCTGCTCGGCGGCGGAGTGGTGGTCTCCCCGGGTCGAGCCTTCGGCGCCGGGGGCGAGGGGTACCTGAGGCTGGCGCTGGTCCCCACCCTCGCGGAGTGCGAGGCGGCGGTGGACGTGGTCACGGAGGCGCTGCAGCCGTGACCGATCGGGAGGCGATCGAAGCGGCCTACGCCGACCTCGACCTGCTCGGCGACGCCGGCGACGCGGTGCGGCGCACCATCGATGCGCTCGACCGGGGTGAGATCAGGGCCGCCGAGAAGATCGAAGGCGAGTGGGTCGTCAACCAGTGGGTGAAGCAGGCGATCCTGCTCTACTTCCGCATCGCTGGTCTGGAAACCACCCGGATCGGCCCCTTCGAGTACCACGACAAGATCCCCACCAAGCGTCACCTGGCCGAGGCGGGGATCAGGGTGGTGCCGCCGGGCACCGTGCGCTACGGGGCATTCTGCGAGCCGGGGGTCGTGGTGATGCCCGGCTACGTCAACATCGGGGCCCGGGTCGGTTCCGGCACCATGGTCGACACCTGGGCCACGGTGGGATCGTGCGCCCAGATCGGCCGGGACGTCCACCTCTCGGGCGGGGTGGGCATCGGCGGCGTGCTCGAGCCGCCCGGGGCCCGTCCAGTGATCATCGAGGATGGAGCGTTCATCGGGAGCCGGTCCATCGTGGTCGAGGGGGTGGTGGTGGAGACCGGAGCGGTGCTGGGCGCCAACACCACCATCAGCGCCTCGATCCCGCTCATCGACGTCACCGGCGGCGAGCCGGTCGAGATCAGGGGCAGGGTGCCGGCCAACGCGGTCGTGGTCCCCGGGACAAGACCCAAGGAGTTCCCGGCGGGGACCTACCAGGTGCAGTGCCCATTGATCATCGGCTGGCGCAATCAGACCACCGACCGCAAGACCAGCCTCAACGACGCCCTCCGGGTGTTCGGGGTGCAGGCGTGAACCCGCTCCACCAGACCCTGGCCGAGCTGGTCGACATCCCCTCGGTCACCGGCAACGAGGGCAGGCTGTGCACCGCCATCGCCGAACGGCTGATGCCGACGTGGACCCTGGAGGGGGTCACCCGGGTGGGCAACAGCCTGGTGGTGGGTCGCCCCAACGGCAGGCCGATGATCGTCCTGTACGGCCACATCGACACCGTTCCGGTCCAGGGCAACGCCGCCGCCCGCATCGAGGGTGACCGCATGTACGGGCTGGGCACGACCGACATGAAGGCGGGGGTGGCGGTGATGATCCACCTGCTCGAGAACCAGGAGATCATCGACGGGCCCTACGACGTGGTCGGTGTCTTCTACGACAAGGAGGAGGGCCCCTCGGCCGACAACGGGCTCGAGGAGGTGCTGGACCGGGTCCCTTGGCTGACCGGGTCGCAACTCGCCGTCGTGCTCGAACCGACCGATCTCAGGCTCGAGCTCGGCTGCAACGGGATGATCAACGCCGATGTGGTGTTCACCGGTCGGGCGGCGCACAGCGCCCGTCCCTGGATGGGGGAGAACGCGGTAACCAAGGCGGGCGCCTGGCTCGACCGGCTGCACCGGATGCAGCCCGAGTCGGTGTACGTGGAGGGGCTGGAGTACCGCGAGGTCTTCTCCGTGACGCGGGCCGGCGGGGGCATCGCCAACAACATCATCCCCTCCGAGTTCGTGGTCAACCTCAACTACCGCTTCCCGCCGGTCTACCAGCTGGACGAGGCCGAGCGGCGGCTCCGGCTGATCGCCGCCGACGCCGATGCGGTGACGGTGAGGGACCGGGCAGCGGCCGGGGCGGTGCCGGTGGGCAACGAGCACATCGAGCGGCTGTCGGTGGTGCTGGGCGCCTCCCGGGCCGGCAAGCAGGGCTGGACCGACGTTGCCCGGCTCAGCGGCCGCGGGGTGGCGGCGGTCAACTACGGCCCGGGCGACCCGTCGCTGGCGCACCGGCCCGACGAGTCGGTGGTGCTGGCCAACCTCGACATCGCCTACGACGGTCTGGGCCGCTTCCTCACCAGAAGATGAGCACGCACAGCGCCGCCGTCGGCATCACCGCCAGGTTCATGGGGATCCCCACCTTGGTGTAGTCGGTGAACCGGTAGCCGCCCGGGCCGTACACCATCATGTTGGTCTGGTACCCGATCGGTGTCAGGAACGACGCCGAGGCGGCAACGGCCATCCCGAGGGCGAGGCCGCTGGGATCGAGT
Organism: Acidimicrobiia bacterium; assembly: GCA_051002015.1. Classification (GTDB taxonomy): domain Bacteria; phylum Actinomycetota; class Acidimicrobiia; order Spongiisociales; family UBA5794; genus JACDBE01. Next base: position 19,328 of record JBPCMS010000081.1, on the reverse strand, counting down.
CCCGTGGTGGCCGCAACGCTGAGGGCGATGGGGAACATCAGGGCGGCGGCGGCATTGTTGGTCACCAGCTCGGTGATCGCCGCCGTGGCGAGCATCAACCCGAGCACGATCCCGAACTCGCCGAAATTGCCGAACAGCGACACCAGGGCGTCGGCGAATATGACCGCCACCCCCGTGTTCTGCATGGCGGACCCCAGCCCGAAGGCGGCGCCGATGAGGACGATCACGTCGAGGTCGACGGCGTTGCGCACGTCGCTCGGGGTCAGGGTCCTGGTGAGGAGGAGCACCGCCGTCGCCAGCAGCGATCCATCCAGGATGTCGACGATCTCGAAGGCGGCGAGGAGGATCACGGCGGCGCCGATTAGACCGACCAGGGGCGCCCTCCTGGTGGCGGTCGGCGGCGGGCCACCGAGCCTGGCGACCACCAGGAAGTGGTGGCCGTCGCCCCAGTCCCGCTTGAAGTCGGGGCCGGCGAGGACCAGCAGGGTGTCACCCGGTCGGAGCTCGACCTGGCCCAGCTTGGCGCTGACCGGCTCGCCGGAGCGGTGGATGGCGACAACGGCGGCCTGGAACCTGCTGCGGAAGTCGGCTTCCTTGAGGGTCTGCCCCACCAGCGGCGACGATCTTCCCACCACCGCCTCGTAGAACGTGTGGCTGGGGCTGTCGACGGCGAGGTAGTGCTGGTGCTCGGCGGAGCGCAGGCCGGGGGCGCGCTGCAGATCGACGATCTGGTCGACCTTGCCGGCGAACATCAGCTTGTCATCCGCCTCGAGCTCGGTGTCCGGCGCCACCGGGGCGATGACCCGGCCGTCGCGGTTGATCTCGACCAGGAAGACGGCGTTGAGGTCGCGCAGGCCCCCGTCGGCGACGGTGACCCCATCGAGGGCGCCTCCGCCCACCACCTCCATGGCCACCGTGAACGCCCGGAAGTTCTCCACCTCGGACACGCTGCGCCGCTCGGGCACCACCCGACCCATGAAGGCGATCATCACCGTCAGGCCGACCAAGGCAACCGGGAGCCCGATCGGCGTGATCTCGAACAGGCCGAACGGTTCGCCGGTCGTCTCCTCCATAAGGCCCGAGACGACCAGGTTGGTGGAGGTGCCGATCAGGGTGATGCATCCCCCGAGGATGGCGGCGTAGCTGATCGGCATCAGGAAGCGCGACGCCGATATCTTCTTGCGCTGCGACCACGACACCACGTCCGGGATCAGCATCGCCACCAGAGGGGTGTTGTTGAGGAACGCAGACGCCCCCGCCACCGGTACGGTCAGCCGGGCGAGGGCCCGCCACCCCTGGCCGTCGCCGAGCAGCTTGGAGACGGCGGGGGAGAGCAGCCCGGTCTTCTGGGCGGCGTAGGCGAGCACGTAGAGGGCGGCGACCGTGACCGGGGCCGGATTGGAGAAGCCGGAGAAGGCCTGCTGGCGGGTGATCATCCCGGTGATCATCAGCGTCACCGTGGTGCCGAGCACGACCATCGACGGCGGCAGCCGATCGAAGGTGAGCAGGACCAGCATCGCCACCAGCACGGCGACGGTGAACCAACCATCGAATCCCACAACACCCCCTCGTGACGTCGGCGTCCCGCCGGGCGGGCGCATGCACCCGGGCACCCGGCATCACGCCGGCGAAGTCGCGGCGACATTAGCCCACGATTGTCCGCTATCCCGATCCACCGAGTCGGAAAGGTGAGGTTCGGGTGGCTACGCGGGACTGGTGTCCCCGAACTTCAGCGGATTGGTACTCGCCAGGGGTACGCAGAACCTAAGGTTCGGGGAGAGGGCAGGCAACGGCGGCCGCACCGCGGCCTAACCTCGGTTCCCATGCCGGTGGACATCGATATCGCCAAGGTAGCCAAGCTGGCCAGGATCGCCCTCACCGACGAGGAACTGGCTCGGTACGGCGCCCAGCTCGGGTTGATCCTGGAGCACGCCGAGCGGGTGCAGGCCATCGACACCGACGGTGTCCCGCCCACCGCCCACCCGTTCCCCACCACCAACGCCTTCCGCGACGACGTGGTGGGGCCGTCGCTCGACCGGGACGAGGTGCTGTCCCAGGCACCCGACGCCATCGACGGCTACTTCCGGGTGCCCCGCATCCTGAACGAGGGGTGACCCGCCGATGACCGGCCCCGCCACCAACGACCCCGCCGACCTCACCATCGCCGCCGCCGGCGCCGCCCTGCGCACCGGCGACCTGGGCGCCGTCGAGCTGCTCGACGCGGTGATCGCCAGGGCCTCGGTGACCGAGCCTCACCTCCACGCCTACCTCACCCTCGATCGGCCCGGGTCGCGAAACGCCGCCGAGGCCGCCGACCGCCGTTTCGCCGCCGGTGAGCCGTCGGGCCCGCTCGACGGCATCCCGATCGCCCTCAAGGACAACCTGTGCACCCGTGGGGTGGAGACCACCTGCTCGTCGCAGGTGCTTGCCGGCTACGTCCCTCCGTACGACGCCACCGCGGTCACCAGGATGCGGGAGGCGGGGGCCGTCCTCGTCGGCAAGACCAACCTCGACGAGTTCGCCATGGGCTCGTCGACGGAGAACTCGGGCTTCGGGCCCAGCCGCAACCCGTGGGACACCGACCGGGTGCCCGGAGGGTCGTCCGGTGGTGTCGCCGCCGCCGTCTCTGTCGGATCGGCCCTGGGCGGCTACGGAACCGACACCGGGGGATCGGTGCGCCAGCCCGCCGCCCTGTGCGGGTTGGTGGGGATGAAGCCGACGTACGGGCTGGTGAGCCGCTACGGGCTGATCGCCTTCGCCTCGTCGCTCGACCAGATCGGCCCGCTGGCTCGGACCGTGGGCGACGCCGTCGACCTGCTCGAGGCGGTGGCGGGGTTCGACCCGAAGGACGCCACCAGCATCCGGGGCGATGTTCCCTCGATGCGCCGCTCGCTCGACGCCGGGGTGGCCGGGCTCAGGATCGGCGTCGTCGCCGAGCTGACCGGCGAGGGGATCGCCCCCGCCGTCGCCGCAGGCTTCCGCAACACCATCGACGCCCTGGCCGGAGCCGGCGCCGACATCGTCGACGTCTCGCTCCCCACCGCCCCGCACGCCATCTCGGTTTACTACCTGATCGCCCCCGCCGAGTGTTCGGCCAACCTGGCCCGCTTCGACGGGGTCCGCTACGGGCTGCGGGTGGACGCCGCTTCCACCGAGGAGATGATGGCCGCCACCAGGGCCCAGGGGTTCGGGCCCGAGGTCATCCGCCGGGTGCTGCTGGGGACGTACGCCCTCAGCGCCGGCTACTACGACGCCTTTTACGGGCAGGCGCAGAAGGTACGCACCCTGATGCGGCGCGACTTCGCCGCCGCCTACGAACAGGCCGACGTGCTGGTGTGCCCCACCAGCCCCACCACGGCCTTCACGCTGGGGGAGCGGACCGCCGATCCGCTGACGATGTACTACTCGGACGTGTGCACCATCCCGTGCAACCTCACCGGGGACCCTGCGGTCTCGGTCCCCACCGGTCTCGACGACGACGGGCTGCCCATCTCGTTTCAGGTGATGGCCCCGGCGCTGGGGGAGGAGATGCTGTTCCGGGTCGCCGCCGAGGTGGAGCGGCTCAGCGGCTTCGACGCCCGCCCCGCCCTGGCCACCTCGGAGGTGCTGGCGCCATGACACCCGGGTACGAGGCCGTGATCGGGATCGAGACCCACGTAGAGCTTGCCACCAGGTCCAAGATGTTCTGCGCCTGCGCCGTCGGTTTCGGCGCCGAGCCCAACACCGATGTGTGCCCGGTTTGCCTCGGCCTACCCGGGGCGCTCCCGGTGCCGAACGTCGAGGCGATCGAGGGGATCGTCCGGATCGGGGCGGCGCTCGGCTGCGAGGTGGTGGAGCACTCGTTGTTCCACCGCAAGAACTACTTCTATCCCGATCTGCCCAAGAACTATCAGATCTCGCAATACGATGTCCCGCTTTGCATCAACGGCCACCTCGACATCGTTGTCGACGGCGAGACGATCAGGATCGGGATCACCAGGGTCCACATGGAGGAGGACACCGGCAAGAGCATGCACGGCTCCGAGGGCGGCAGGATCCACGAGGCCGACCATTCGCTGATCGACTTCAACCGTTCCGGGGTGCCGCTGGTCGAGATCGTCTCCGAGCCGGACATCCGCACTCCCGACCAGGCCCGGGTCTATGCGGTCGAGCTGCAACGGGTGGTGCGCAGCCTCGGGGTCTCCGACGCCAGGCTGGAGGCGGGATCGATGCGCTTCGACGCCAACGTGTCGGTGCGCCCGATGGGGGCGATGCCGTACGGGACCCGCACCGAGGTCAAGAACATGAACTCGCTGCGTTCGCTGCACAACGCCGTCGCCTATGAGATCGCCCGCCAAACCCAGGTGGTGTCCGATGGTGGCATTGTGGTCCAGGAGACCCGTCACTGGAACGAGGCGCTGAGGGGCACCATCTCGATGCGGTCGAAGGAGGAGTCCGAGGACTACCGCTACTTCCAGGAGCCCGACCTGGTCCCCATCGAGATCGACGACGCCTGGCGGGAGCGGGTGATGGCATCGCTGCCCGAGCTCCCTTCGGTGACGCGATCCCGCTACACCGCGGCCGGGGTGGAGCCGTCCTCGCTGGCGAACTTGATCGATGACCCTGCCATGGCCGAGCTGCTCGACGGGGCGATGGCCGCAGGTGCCGAGGCTCGCATGGTCGCCAACTGGCTGGCGGGCGAGGTCGTCGCCTACCTGCGCCATGAGGGGAGGTCCATCACCGACACCCCGCTCGATGCAACCGCCCTGGCCGAACTGGGTGCCATGGTGGGCCGAGGCGAGGTGTCCGCCTCGGCTGCCAAGGACGTGCTGCGCGGTGTCCTCGCCGGTGAGGGAACCCCGGCCGAGGTGGCCGATCGTCGAGACCTCCGCCGGATCTCGGATAGCTCGGTCCTCGAGGCGGCCATCGACGCGGTGCTCGCCGATCACCCCGAAGAGCTGGCCCGGGTGCGGGCCGGTGACCCCAAGCCGCTGGGCTATCTGGTGGGCCAGGTGATGAAGGCGACCGGGGGCAGGGCCGACCCGGCGATGGTTTCCGAGCTGCTGCGGGGACGGGTCACGCCGCCGGCGTGAGCCTCGACGGCGTCCGGGTGGGGTACGATCCTTCCCGCGGCCCGGCGGCCAGAACTTCCTCGGGGGGGAATTCACCATGACAACGGACACGTCATCGGATGTGGCGCTCGACCACATTCCGGTGTTCTTCCCGCCCGGTGAGGGTACCTACTTCGGCTTGATCACCAAACCGGCGGCCCCGGCGAAGACCGGCGTCGTAATGCTCAGCGGGACCCAGTTCGGCACCACCACCATCGGCAAGAACCGCATGTTCGTCGACATGGCGCAGCGGCTCGCCGAGGAGGGCTACGGGTCCATCCGTTTCGACTACCAGGGCGTCGGTGAGGCGCTGGAGGGCGTTGTCGACTATCGGCTCGACAACCCCGCCACCGATGCCATGCACGCCGCCATTGCCGCGCTGCGGGCGGCCGGCTTCGAGCGGATCCTGGTCACCGGCACCTGCTTCGGCTCCCGCACCGCCCTGGTCGGCACCGCCGAGGATCCCGGGGTCGAGGGCCTGCTGCTGGTGGTGCCGCCGGTGCGGGACATGATCAAGGGTGAGGGTGGAAGCACCCATCTCGCCCTGCACCGCAACACCCTGTCGCTGGTAGGCGCCGCGGTGAAGCCGAGCAACCTGCGCCGGCACGGTCTCCGCAAGATCATCACGGTGGGGCGCAGCGTGGTCCGCTCCAAGTGGAGGCTGCTCCGTCGCCGTCTCGCCGGCAGGGGCGCCAGGCAGGAGACGCCGCCGGAGCTCGGCGGGGTCAGCCCCGGGTTCCTCCACCCGATGCGCTCGCTGGTCGAGCGCAAGCTGCCGGTGCGGATCATGTGGGGCACCGAGGATTTCCTCTACCGCGAGTTCCTCGAGGGGATGGACGGCAAGTTGGGCCAGCTGATGGAGCGGGCCGGCGACCAGATCCAGCAGACCGTGGTCGAGGGCAAGGTGCGCGGGTTCGGCACCGTCCCCATCCAACAGGCCGTGATCGAGGAGACCGTCACATGGGCCAAGAGGTTCCCCCGATGACCACCGCCACCAGGGTCGATCCCACCAACGGGACCACGGACGAGGTCGCCTACTTCGGCGCCGCCCCCCGCATGTACGGGGTGCTCCATCGCCCCGCCGGGGAGCCGCGGGCCGGGCTGGTGGTGTGCCCTTCGGTTTATGGCGAGCTGGTCAACATCTATCGGATGGAGGTCATCCAATCCCGCCATCTGGCCGCAAGGGGAATCGCCGTGCAGCGCTTCCACTACCGGGGCGACGGTAACAGCGAGGGTGGCATCGAGCTGCTCAGCCTCGACCTGTTGGTCAATGACGCCGGGGATGCCCACCTCGCCCTGGTCGACAGGACCGGGGTGGGGTCGGTCGGCTTTCTCGGCGCCGGGATGGGGGCATTAGTGGCGGCGACGGCCGCCGAGCACAATCCGGGGGCGCCGCTGGTGCTGTGGCATCCTCAGCTCAACGGCAGCGACTTCTTCCGCGCCGAGCAGATGGTCGACAAGACCGACGCAGACGGCTACCTCCGGCTGCTCGGCTTCACCCTGCACCGCAACCTGCTGCAGAGCCTGATCGGCCGCAATCTGATCGACGCGTTGCAGACCCCCCGCCCGGTACTGATCGTGCAGATGGCGGGCGGCGAGGAGCCCAGCGAGGGGATCACGGCCATCGCAGACGTCTGGCGGGGGCGGGGCGCCGACGTCACCGTCGCCGCCGTCGGCGGGAACAGCAAGTGGTGGGACAGCAACGAGAACTGGCAGTCCCACGAGACCAGGGGCCGTACCCAACGCACCCTCGAGGTGGCCACCGACTGGATCGTCGAGCACCTCTGAGGTTCCGGGGCGGGGAGGTCGGGCTCGTGGCTGCTCGTGGCTGCTCGTGGCTGCTCGTGGCGAACTTTGAGCGCCTCACACCGTCAGCCAGGGTGACCCGCTCAGAGTTTGCGTCATCGGGCCGAGCACGAGGCGGTCGACGGTCGCCCGAACCGACTCGGACCGGCGGGTCAGGTCCATCCACCCGAAACGAAGCACGACGTAGCCGGCGGCGACGAGCCGGGCGTCGGATGCCGCATCAGATGCGATGTCGCTCGGCTGCCCATGGAACCGTTCGCCGTCGAACTCGATGACCGGGCGAACGGATCGCACCAGGCCGTCGACCTGCCGGATGTATCCGTGCTCGTCCGAAATCGCGACCTCCCATTCGATCTGGGGCACGGAACGAGTACCGCACGACCCACCGCCTCCAGCTCGCTTGCCGTCGGGATGTAGTCGACGGCTCGGTCGTGCTGGCGAAGGCCCGTCGAGCGGGCGAGGTCGAACAGCGTGCGTGCCGCGGTGGTGACGGGGATAGCCCGCATCGTGGTGAGGTGATGCTCCGGCAGGTGGGTCGAGCGGTGTACCCAGACCCCTCCACGGTTGGCGCTGAGCCCGTATGGCCGCGTCAGATCGACGGGCCGTTCCGGCCCCGGGACACGGATGCCCCACAATCTCGCCGCGGTGCGATGGGATGCCCACGCCTCCCCTTCGGTGCCGAGAATCGCGCCGAGGACCCTCGACTCGAAGGAGTCGGGGGCTCCGGCGACGCGGTACACCCCCACACCGGTGATCACGAGGCGACCCGATGCGCCAAGACGGTCGATCTGGCCGGGAGACAGGCCGACCGCCAGCAGCTCCGTTCTGGCGACCACTTCGTGGCGCCTGGCCACGCTTTCCATGAGGTTCGTCCAAGTTGTCATGGCCCCATCCTCTCGCCTGGATGTGACATGTGGAAGACCCTCGACCCGGCCCCGCGCCAACTTTGAGCGGGTGACGCTGCTAGGTGGTGTGAGGCGCTCAAAGTTGGCCGTGGCGGGGATATACCGCGCCAACTTTGAGCGGGTGACGCTGCTCTGTGGTGTGAGGCGCTCAAAGTTGGCTGCGGGGGTCGGTGGGATCGGTGCGATCGATGGGGTCGGCTCGATCAGCCGGTGTTGCGCAGCCCGGCGGCCAGGCCGTTGACGGTGAGCAGCAGGGCCCGTTGGAGTTGGGGGTCGACCTGATCGGACGTCCGCACCCGGGGGAGCAGGGCCGCCTGCAGGTACGAGATCGGGTCGAGGTAGGCGTCGCGGATCCGCAGGGTGCGCTGCAGGACCGGGTGGCGGTCGAGCAGCCGCTCGCCCCCGGTGATGGCCAGCACCTCGGCCAGGGTGCGGTCGTGCTCGGTGACGATCACCCCGAACAGGTGACGATGCTCCTCGGGGACCAGCGCCTCGACGTAGCGGGCGGCCACCGACAGGTCGGTCTTGGTCAGGGTCATCTCCACGTTCGAGACGAAGGTGCGGAAGTAGGACCACTCGTCGTACATGGCGGCGATGACGTCGCCGTGGCCTGCGGACCTTGCCGCCGCCAGCCCCGATCCCACCCCGTACCAGCCGGGGACGATCTGACGGGACTGGGTCCAACCGAACACCCAGGGGATGGCCCGCAGCGAGTCGAGGTCCATCCTGCCACCGGGGCGGCGGGCGGGGCGCGACCCGATGTTGAGGAGCGCCAGCTCCTCCACCGGGGTGGAGGCGACGAAGTAGGGCATCAGGTCGGGGTGGTCGACCAGCTCCCGATAGGTGGCATATGCGGCGTCGCTGATGACGTCCATGCACCGGTCCCATCGGTCGAGCACGTCCGCCGGCGAGCGCGAGGTGCGGTGGAGCAGCGATGCCTCGAGGGTGGCGGCGAGCGCCAGCTCGATGTTGGAGGCGGCAAGGGCGGGCAGCCCGTACTTGTCGGCGATGACCTCGCCCTGCTCGGTGATCTTGATCCGCCCGTCGATGGTGCCCCACGGCTGGGCCAGGATCGCCTCGCCGGTCGGACCCCCACCCCTACCGACGGTGCCGCCCCGGCCGTGGAACAGCCGCAGGTCGACCCCGTGGCTGCGGGCGGTGTCGCGCAGCCGGCGCGACGCTTTGTACAGCTCCCACTGCGAGGTGGTGATCCCTGCGTGCTTGTTCGAATCCGAGTACCCGAGCATCACCTCCTGGAGGTTGCCCCGGAGCCGGACCAGATGGCGGTACGGCGGGAACGACAGCAGCGTGTCGAGCACCCGGTCGGCGGAGCGCACCTCCTCGGTGGTCTCGAACAGGGGCACGAACCCGATCCGGGCGATGTCTGCGGTGAGATCGATCAGTCCGGCCTCGCGGGCGAGGAGCACGGCGGCAAGGACGTCGTCCGCACCCCTGGTCTCGGAGATGATGTAGCTCTCGATGGTGTCCGGCCCGAACCGGTCGAGGGCCGAGCGCACCGTGTGCAGCGTGGCCAGGGTGTCGGCGCCCTCCCCGTCGAGCGGGGTGGCGATCGACGACAGCGGCCTCGGCCCGGCCAGCTCCTCGGCGAGGAGGACGGTGCGGGCGGTGCGGTCCTCCGGGTAGTCCATCCCGAGCCGGTCGAAGAGCCGAGCGAGAAGCTGATGGTGGGGCACGGCATGCTGGCGGATGTCCATGGTGGCCAGGTGGAAACCAAAGCCGGCCACCCGTCTGATCAGCCGGTCGAGCGACCCGTTGGCGATCAGCTCGCCCCGGTGGTCGATCAGCGAGCGGCGCATCACCATGAGCTCGGCGAGCAGCTCATCGGCGGTGCGGTAATCCTTCCCCGGCTGGTGCGGGGTGTCCTCGGCATAGCGGCGCCTGGTGTTGATCAGCCGCTGGTGGATGAAGGCAGTCTTCTGCCGGTACGCCTCACTGGCGGACAGGTCGGAGAACACCTGGAACGTGGATGGCAGATGGCGGGCGTCCTCGACCAGGGCGGCCGCCAGCTCGTCGGAGATAGCGACGATGCGCTCGGAGGGGGACAGGTCGGTGGCGAGACGCTCGACGGCGGCGATCGTCTCCCGCAGGGCGTGGTCGTGCTGCGCCGCCAGTACCTGCGTGGTGACCGGTGCGGTGACGTTGGGATTGCCGTCCCGGTCGCCGCCCACCCAGGTGCCGAAGTGGAGGGGGCGGCTGTCGGCGGGCAGCTCGACCCCGAGCCTGCCGAGCTGGTGGGCAAGCTCGTCGAGGACGTCGCCGGCGACATCGCGGAAGATCTCGTCGAAGTAGTACATCACCAGCCGGGCCTCGTCGATGGGCTTGGGGCGGTCTCGACGCAGCTCGTCGGTCTGCCAGATGAGGTCGATCATCTCGGCGAGACGCCGCTCGATCCGGGCCGAGGCCGAGGCGGTGAGATGGGGGTCGTCGGCCTCCTCGAGCAGCTCGGCGATTCGGGTGGTCTTGGTGAGGATGGAGCGGCGGGCGGCCTCGGTGGGGTGGGCGGTGAACACCGGCCGCAGCTCGAGCGCTTTCACTACCTCGGCGACGGTCGCCGCCGGGAGGTCGGCGGTGATGATCCGGTCGACGGTTGCCTCCAGCCATCCGACCCGGTTGCCGCTCGCCCCCTGCTGATCGAGCCGGTTGGTCTGCTCGGCGACGTTGGCCAGGTAGAAGTACGACGAGAACGCCCTAACCAGCTGGATGGTGGTGTCGAGGTCGAGGGGGGCGAGCAGGTCCACCAGATCCCTGGCGGCACCGGGATCGGGCGGCTCGCCGTCGCTGCCCCTGATCCGTTTGGTCAGCGCCCGCACCGTCTCCACCAGGTCGAGCAGCTCGGGTCCCACCTGGCGCACCAGCGTGTCGCCGAGCATGTTGCCCAGCAGCCGGATATCGGCCCGCAGCTTGGCGTCCTGGGTGCTCGGCTGGTCGACCATCCCGGCCGAGGCTAGTGAGAGCTAGCGATGAGGCGGGGAGCGGGGGATGGCGGCGAGTCCCGCCTAGGTTGCTGGGGACGCCGCCGAACCGGAGTCCCCGTGACCGCCGATCAGCCCAGCCGTCTCGCCCGCCGTCTCGGGTTGGCCGACGCCGTCGTCATCGGGCTCGGGTCGATGATCGGCGCCGGGGTGTTCGCCGCCATCGGCCCGGCGGCGGGGGCGGCCGGATCGGGGCTGCTGATCGGGCTGGCGGTTGCGGCGGTGGTCGCATACGCCAACGCCACCTCATCGGCCCAACTCGCCGCCGTCTACCCCGAGGCGGGCGGCACCTACGTGTACGGCCGTCGGATGCTCGGCCCGTTCTGGGGCTTCCTGGCCGGTTGGGGGTTCGTGGTGGGCAAGACCGCCTCCCTCGCCGCCATGGCGCTGACCGCCGGCGCCTACGCCTTACCCGAGCACAGTCGCCTCATCGGGATCGGGGCGGTGGCGGTGATGACCGCAGTCAACGTGGCCGGGATCCGCAAGACCGCCGCCGTCACCAGGGTCATCGTGGCGGTGGTGCTGCTCGCCCTGGCCGCCGTGGTCGCCGGGAGCCTGTCAGGGACCGAAGCCTCGATCGACAACCTGGCCGATCCCACCAGGGGCGGGGTCGGCGGCATCCTGGAGGCGGCCGGGCTGCTCTTCTTCGCCTTCGCCGGGTATGCCCGCATCGCCACCCTGGGTGAGGAGGTGCTCGACCCGGTGCACACCATCCCTCGGGCCATCCCCCTCGCCCTGGGGATAGCCCTGGCGGTGTACGCCGCCGTGGCCGTCTCCGCCCTGGTTGCCGTCGGGCCCGATGCTCTGGCCGCCGCCGAGGCGCCGCTCGCCGCCGCCGTCGTCGGGCAACCGGTGCTGGTCGGCGTGGTGCGGGTGGGGGGTGCGGTGGCCGCCCTCGGTGTGCTGCTCGCGCTGCTGGCCGGGGTCAGCCGTACCGGCTTCGCCATGGCCCGCAACGGCGAGCTGCCCCGATGGCTGGGGGCGGTCCATCCGGTGACCCGCACTCCGTACCGGGCGGAGCTTGCAGTCGGCCTCGTGGTGACGGTGGTGGCGGCGGTGGCCGACCTCAGGGGGGCGATCGGGTTCAGCTCGTTCGCCGTGCTCGCCTACTACGCCATCGCCAACGTCTCCGCCTGGGCCCAGCCGCCCCGGCAACGACGGTGGCCCCGTGCCTTCCAGATCGTCGGGGTTGTCGGCTGCATCGTCCTCGCCCTGTCCCTGCCCGTGACGTCTGTGATCGGTGGCTCTATGGTCATCGCCCTGGGTGCTGCGATCTGGATGGTCCGCAACCGGGCCCGGGTTCAGGCGTAGGGCTCGGAGCGGGAGCGGAACTGACGCTCCACCGCCACCCACAGCATCTTGGAATGGGGGTAGAACAGGATCGGCACCACCAACCCGGCGGCGACGCCGGCGACCGTCACCGCCGTCCAGGGGACATCGGGCCAGGTGGCGATCATCCCGCCGATCACCACGCCGAGGACGGCGACCATGGTGAGAGCGAGGCTGATGGTTATCGCCCCCAACCAGTAACCCTGCGATCGCTCGAACACCAGCCCGCAGCGAGGGCACTCCTTCGCCATCGAACCCCACGCGCTGAAGACGCCGGTCGACCCGCAGCGGGGGCAGCGGAGGAGGAAGGCCCGGCGCAGCGCAGTGCCCGCCTTGGGCCGGGGCCATTCCATGGTCGGTGACGGTAGCCCACCGCCGGTTGGCGGAAACCCGGGGCACTGCGAACATGGCGGCCCCCGATCGAGGTTCCCGTTGGATCGTCCAGTAGTCGTGATCGCCGAGACCATCTCGCCGGCGGCCATCGCCGCCCTCGATGGTGTCGCCACCGCCGTCGACGCCTCGGGCGACGACAGGGCCACGCTGCTGGGGAAGCTGCGCACCGCCCAGGGGTTGATCGTCCGCTCCGCCACCCGGGTGGATGCCGAGCTGCTCGCCGCCGCTCCCGTGCTCAGGGTGGTGGGTCGGGCCGGGATCGGGGTCGAGAACATCGACGTCCCCGCCGCCACCTACGCCGGGGTGATGGTGGTCAACGCCCCGGACGCCAACACCATCTCCGCCGCCGAGCACACCATGGCGCTGCTCCTCGCCCAGGCGCGGCGGATCCCCGCCGCCCACGCCTCGCTCCGTTCGGGGGTGTGGGACCGGGCGTCGTTCCAGGGCGTCGAGCTGTACGGCAAGACGCTGGGGATCCTCGGGTTGGGCCGGATCGGCACCCTGGTGGCACAGCGGGCGTCCTCGTTCGGGATGCGGGTCGTCGCCCACGACCCCTTCGTCGGTGACGACAGGGCGCGGCGCATCGGGGTGCGGATGGTGTCGTTGGACATCGTTCTGGCCGAGGCCGACTTCATCACGATCCATCTCCCCAGGACCAGGGAGACCGAGGGGTTGATCGACGCCGCCGCCCTGGCCAGGACCAAGCCGGGGGTCAGGATCGTCAACGTCGCCCGCGGCGGGATCGTCGACGAGCAGGCGCTGGCCGATGCCGTCGTCTCCGGTCAGGTCGGCGGCGCCGCCGTCGACGTGTTCGATGTCGAGCCGACCACCGACAGCCCGCTGTTCGGGCTGGAGCAGGTGGTGGTCACCCCCCATCTGGGCGCATCGACGGTCGAGGCCCAGGACAAGGCGGGGCTGGCGGTGGCCTCGGCGGTGGCGACGGCGCTGGAGGGCGGGCTGGTCCCGTCTGCGGTCAACCTCGATCTGGGGCCCAAGCTGTCCGACGGCGCTCGGCCCCACGTGGAGATGGCGGAGCGGCTGGGGCGGATCTTCACCCAGTGGTCGCGGGGTCTGCCCGCCCAGCTAGCCGTCCTGGCACAGGGCGGCGAGGCCGCCCTCTCCATCCGGGCGGTCGCCCTGGGGGCGATGAAGGGCGCCCTGCAGGCGAGCAGCGACGAGCTGGTCACCTACGTCAACGCCATGATGGTGGCCGAGCGCCGGGGGATGGAGGTCATGCAGGAATCGACGCCGCATGGCGGTGACCATCGCTCGCTGATCCGGATCTCGGGAGAGGTCGACGGGCATCCCCGCACCGTCGCCGGGTCGGTGATGGACACCAGGGGCCCCGTCCTGGTCGACGTCGACGGCTACGTCCTCGAGTTCCCGATCAGCACCCACATGCTGCTGCTGGCCAACGCCGACACCCCGGGTGTCATCGGGCGGGTGGGCACGGCGCTGGGCGGCGCCGGGATCAACATCGACGACATGGCGGTGGGCCGGAACCGGGCGGGGGGCGCGATGATGGGGCTGAGCATCGACCGGGAGGCGGACCCCGCCCTGATGGATGAGCTTCGCCGGCTCGAGGGTGTGCTGACCGCCGCTTCCATCCGGCTCTGATCACCTGCCCTTGGGGAGGGTGGCCGAGTCGATCGCCGCCCGACCGGGTGGCCGGTCACATCAGCCAGGTCAGCAGCCACCCGGCGGCGAGTCCGTAGAGGCCGGCGACCACGTCGTCTGCGGTGATCCCCCACGGCGAGCCCATCCGTTCGGCGGCGGCGACCCCGGGGGCGACCTTGAAGATGTCCAGCAGCCGCGCCGCCACCACGGCGACCACCCAGGGGAGGCCGGTGAGCCCGATCATCGCCACCAGGGTGCCGGCCACCTCGTCGATCGCCACCCAGCCGGGATCGCCGGTGACCGGTGCGGTGGCCCACACCGAGAGGGCGACGGCGGCGGCGGCGACGGCGAGGTCCACCCACCACGGTGCCGGCCGCGTCAGGAGCCCGATCCCGACGGCGACCAGCGCTCCCAGAGTTCCGGCGCCGGTGTCGCTACCCCACATCCGCCGGGCAAGCAGCCCGCTGCCGAATCCGGCGGCGACCAGGTGGCGCATCCGTCAGGCGCGCTGCGGCGACCGCCGCCCGATGCGGATGGGTAGCGCGAACACCAGCTGGTAGGCGGCAACCACGCCGGCGATGATCCCGAGAGCGAACAGGATCCCCCAGCGGCCCAGACCGATCATAGTCTCGGCGGTGCTCGGGGCCGCGGTCACCACCCGCCAGGCGGCGGCGGCGGCGGCGGTGGCGTTGAAGGCGACGTGGATCCAGCTTGCCGGGGTGTCGATCCGGGCGAAGCATCCGCAGCTCTGGATGGGCCAGCGCCTCGCCAGCGCCGCCACCACGAACCCGGTGAAACCGGCGTAGACGATGGCGACGGGGGCGCCGCCGATCCCGTCGCCCAACCCCAGCCCGGCCATTCCGGCCACCACCTCGATGGCACCAAGGGTGACAACGGCGCGGCGGTGCGAGGGGAGGCCGGCCACGCCGAGCGCCCCGGCGATCGGGGACGGGTTGGAGATCTTGGCATAGCCGGCGACCACCAGGAGCGTGGCGGTGACGGCGAACCACAGGTGCATGCCAAGACTCTAGAGCGGGGCCGCCGTGGAACCTGCTGCCTTCGCCGGGCGGTCTCCTGGAATCACGGCAGACCGGGTGGCGGTGCCATATCATCCGGATGCAACGGGGGACGGTCGAGGGGAGGGTGTGATGGAGGGTGCGATGAAGCGGCCGGCGGGGCTGCTGCTGCGATCGGCCCTGATCCTGTTCCTGGTGACCATCGTCATCGGGATCCTCAACGGCCTCGACGTGTGGGAACCGTCCCATGAGATGCTGCTCACCCACGTCCACGCCGGTACCCTGGTCGATTCGCCCGGAATCAAGCGCGTGTCCTCGCCGGTGTTGGGGGTTGCGCTGATGGCGGCGGCGTACGCCCTGATCCAGTCGCGGCGCGGGCAGCCATCGCCCGCCTGACCGTCCGGATGTTGCTGGTCGTCGGCGGTGTCATCGCTGCCATCACCGCCTGCGGCGGCGCCGAGCCGCAAGACGCCGACTTCGTCGCCGGTCGCACCGTGTTCCGTGGCTGCGCCGCCTGCCATGGCACCCAGGGCGAGGGCGGAGCCGGTCCCCCGCTCACCGGGGTGCTGGAGACGTTCCCCAGCTGCGACGATCACGTCCGTTGGATCACCCTGGGCTCGCAGCGATGGGTGGACGAGGTCGGCCCCTCCTACGGCACTCAGGGCAAGCCGGTCGAGGGCGCCATGCCATCGCACGAGGACACGCTGTTGGAAACCGAACTCCGGCAGATCGCCATGTATGAGAGGGTCCGCTTCGGCGAGAGTGACATCGGAACGGAGAAGACCGCTTGTGGCCTCGGGAGCGGAGCCGGGGGCGGGTAGAATCGCCGGTATGGAACCGACCACCTATATCTGGATGGACGGTGCCATGGTCCCCTGGGAGGAAGCAACGGTCCACGTGCTCTCCCACGGGCTCCATTACGGCACCGGTGTCTTCGAGGGGATCCGGGCATACCGGGCCGAACGGGGCACCGCCGTATTCCGGCTCACCGACCACATGGCGCGACTGCACCGCTCCTCGAAGGCGTACTCGATGGACCTGGAGTGGTCGGTCGCCGACCTGGCCAAGGCGACCAAGGAGCTGCTCGCCGAGAACGGCCTCGCCTCGGGCTACGTGCGGCCCATCGTGTTCCTCGAACTGGGGTCGGTAGGGCTCAACCCGGGCGCCGCCAGGGTCCGCACCGCCATCATCACCTGGGAATGGGGGGCGTACCTCGGCGAGGAAGGCGTGCGCAACGGGATCAGGGCCGTGGTGTCCTCGTGGCGGCGCTTTCCTTCGGATGCCTTTCCCAACGCCAAGGCAACCGGCACCTACACCAACAGCATCCTGGCCAAGCTGGAGGCCACCAAGGGGGGCTACGACGAGGCGATCATGCTCAGTAGCGACGGGATGCTCTCCGAGGGCACCGGTGAGAACCTGTTCCTGATCCGGGACGGCGTCGCCCACACCCCACCGGTGTCGGTGGGATGTCTCGACGGTATCACCCGCGACTCGGTGGCCACCCTGCTGCGCGACGACGGCTACGCGGTGGTGGAGAGCACCATGACCCGATCCGATTTGTACTACTGCGACGAGATCTTCATGACGGGCACCGCCGCCGAGGTCACCCCGATCCGCGAGGTCGACGACCGGCCGGTCGGCGACGGCACCGTGGGGCCGATCACCAAGCGGGCCCAGAAGCTGTTCATGGACACCGTCACCGGGAGGAACCCCGACCGGGCCGAGTGGCTCGAGTACGTTTGATGGGCCAGCAGCCCAACATCGAGCTCGAGATCTCCGATCTGCCCCGGCCGACCTCGCATCCGCCGGCGGAGCGGCGCTGGTCGCCCGACCGTCCGGGCGATCTGTACGGCCCCGATGATGTTCCCTGGGGCGGCGCCTTCGGCACCATCGGCCCGGACACCGGCTACGTCATGACGCTGGTGCGCCGGCTCGACATCGCCACCGGTCCCGGCGAGCACCGCAACAACGCCGAGGTGGGGATCGCCGCCCTCGCCGCCGCCCGGGCCTCGCACTTCGGCCGGGCGCCCATGGGGGGCGACATCGACGTGGCGATGACGATCCTCGGCTACCTGGCGGAGGGGATGCCGGAGGACCTGATCGACCGGCTCGCTGCCGACCGGATCGGCTGGACGGCAAACCTGGGTCACGACGTGGGCAGGACCAGACAGCTCGTCGCCGCCGTCCCCATCGAGGACCTCGCCGCCCCGCTCGACGACCTGCGCGCTCGCATGGCGCGGGGCGAGCGGCTGATCCAGCGCTGATCCCCGGCCCCGCCCCAAGGAGCATCCATGAAGATCGTGCGCGTCGACACCCTCACCGACGACATCGTCTACGGGGTGGTCGAGCCCGAGGGAATCAGGCTCCACCGAGGCACCCCCTTCGTGGCCTGGGAGCCAACCGAGACGGTGGTGGGGTGGAACGAGGCCAGGCTCCTGGCACCGGTGATTCCCACCAAGGTGGTGGCGGTCGGCAAGAACTATGTCGACCATGCCGTCGAGATGGGCGGGGCGGTCCCCGAGCTGCCGCTGATCTTCCTCAAGCCGCCCACCTCGGTGATCGGGCCGCTGCAGACGATCCGCCTTCCGGCCGTCTCAGAGGAGGTGCACCACGAGGCCGAGCTGGCCGTGGTCATCGGGCGGGTGGCCCGCAACGTCGCCATCGAGGACGCCGGCGCCCACATCCTCGGCTACACCGGCGCCAACGACGTCACCGCCCGCGACCTGCAGCGAAAGGACGGTCAGTGGACCAGGGCAAAGGGGTTCGACACGTTCTGCCCGCTGGGCCCGGCCATCGACACCGAGCTCGATCCCATGGAGGGGCTGTCGATCATCTGCCGGGTCGACGGCGACATCCGCCAGACGGGCTCCACCGCCGACATGGTGTACGGGGTGGGTGAGCTGGTGGCGCACATCTCGTCGATCATGACCCTGCTCCCCGGCGACGTCATCCTCACCGGCACCCCGGCCGGGGTCGGCCCCATCGAGGCGGGCGAGACCGTCGAGGTCGAGATCGAGGGGATCGGTGTGCTTACCAACCCGGTGGCCCGATGACGGTCAGGGTCCGGTTCGCCCCTTCGCCCACCGGCTTCCTCCACGTCGGCGGGGGCCGAACCGCCCTGTACAACTGGCTGTTCGCCCGATCCCGGGGCGGCACCATGATCCTGCGCAGCGACGACACCGACGTGGCCCGGTCGACCGTCGAGTTCGCCGACGACATCGTCGCCAGCATGCGCTGGCTCGGTCTCGACTGGGACGAGGGGGTCGAGGTGGGCGGTCCCCACGGGGAGTACCACCAGAGCCGTCGGCTCGACCGCTACCGGCAGGTGGCGCTCGATCTGGTCGCCGCCGGCCGGGCCTACCACGGCTTCGAGACCGAGGAGCAGCTCGACGGCTTCCGCCAGGAGGCGCAGGCGGCGGGCCGATCGCCCTCGTACGACGGCCGCTTCCGCATCGATCCGGCCGAGGCGGAGCGGCGCATCGAGGCGGGGGAGAAGGCCCCCATCCGGTTCGCCGTTCCCCGCCCCGGTGAAACCCGGTTCGAGGACGCGGTCAAGGGCGAGATCGTGTTCGAGCACACCCAGGTCGACGATTTCGTGATCCTCCGCTCGGACGGATCGCCCACCTATCACCTGGCCAGCACCGTCGACGACGTCGACTTCGAGATCACCCACATCATCAGGGGCGAAGACCTGCTGCCGTCGACCCCCAAGCACATCCTGCTCACCGAGGCGATGGGGTCGGCTCGGGCCAGATACGGGCACCTCTCGTTGCTGATCGGCCCAGACGGATCCAAGCTTTCCAAGCGGCACGGCCACACCGCCCTGGCCGCCTTCCGGGAGGAGGGCTACCTGCCCGAGGCGCTCTGCAATTACCTGGCCATCCTCGGCTGGTCTCCCGGCGAGGACGAGGAGGTCGTCCCGCTGCATGAGATGGTGTCGCGATTCTCCCTCGACGCCGTCTCCCGCAACGCCGCCGTGTTCGACCCCACCAAGCTGGAGTGGATGAACGGGGTCTACCTGCGGGCGCTCGACCCGGGCGACTTCCTGGCAAGGGCGCTGCCGTTCGTCGAGCGGGGGGCGGGTCGGCCGCTCGACCCCGACGAGCTGGAGCGGATCGGTGAGATCGCCCCGCTGGTGCAGGAGCGGGCCAAGCGGCTCGACGAGGTCGGACCCCAGGT